>JBAUGM010000159.1:0-2199 GCA_049679725.1 Tepidisphaeraceae bacterium | reverse complement strand
AAGACGGCTCGGCGGGAGCCTCGCCCTCCCATCAGGGCCGTCGGCGCGTGAGCAGCGGCATCAATCCAGCAATGGCGATCGCGGCGAAGGCCGGCTCCGGCACGGCCGGGGCGAACGTGAGCTGCAGGTTCGCCCAGTCGACGGAATGATCGTCGTTCACGAGCAGGTTGAGCTTCCCATCCTGGAGGAAGCTTAGTGCCGTCTCCGGGTCGGCCGAGAGGAACTCGAGCGTGACGATGTCGCTGTCGCCCAAGTGCGGGAGCGTGCCGAGTTCGCTGAAGCCGACCGACGTCGTCGCGCTCTCGATCCAGATGCGGTCGTTGCCCGGGCTGCCCGCCGTCGCGTGGACGGCCAGGGTCAGCACCGCGCCGACGACCTCCTGCCCGGCGGGCACGTCGTAGAGGAACGTGAACGCGACGCTGCGGTCGGCCTGGTTGAGCTGATCGAAGGCGCCGATCGGTTCGTTCTCGATCGTCAGGACTTGCGATGCCCACGTCGGATCGATGAAGACGTTGTCGCCGTCGGCGGCGAGGTTTTCGTAGCCGTCGAAGTCGCCGACCCAGTATTCGCGCATCTGCTCGTTCGGGCGGGCCACGCGCTGGGCGAGCTGCGCGCGGTAGAGGCTGTTCTCGCCGCCGAGCAGCACCTTGTTCGCGCCGGTGGCAACGTTGGCGTCGTAGTAGCCGGGGAAGACTCCGGGACCGAACTGCGAAGTGCTGCGCACCGTGCCGGTCGAGCCGATGACCCAGTTCTGCGCCGTCGGCGGGCTCTGGACGTAGAAGTCGCTGGCCTTGGAGTTCCAGATCAGCATGTTCGCCCCGGCCCACCCGTGGCCGGAGCCGGACTCGTAGCGGTTCTGGTTGTTCAGGTCGTGGTTGGTCGTGATGTTGTCCCACAGCGTGCCGGTCGAGTACCGCTGGTGCGTGCCGGAGTCGGCGTGCGCGTTGGTGGCCACGCCGTCGAGGAAGACGTTGGGCCCGCGGCTGGGGGAGTTGTTGACGAAGTCGTGCCGCCCGTCGTTGGAGGAGAGGTTCTTCATCAGCCCGAACTGCCCCTCCATGTTGAACGGGTAGCGTCGCCCGCCGGTCAGGATGGAGACCGGCTCGATGCTCGCCGCGTCGTCCACCGTGACGTTGCGCGACCCGCCCCCCGCCTCCACCGTCGCGTAGACCAGGTGTTGGCCGGTGACGTTTTTTACCCAGGCATTGGAGGTGTCCTGGATGACGATGAACGAGTTCGCATGGCTCTCGTCGTTGGCGATGGGGACGGGCATCCCCTTTCCGCGGATGTTCTCGATGCCGACGTTGTTCGTGCGGTTCCAACTGGTCTTGGAGAACGTGCCGGCGTTGCCGCTCGTGTCGACGTACTTCTTCTCGATCGCGTTGGGCAGCGGCGCGTCGAAGAAGACACGCTTTCGCGCCTGGTCGATGTAGGTGATCTTGCGGTCGTAACTCTGGTTGCGCGAGCCGGCCGTCCACGAGGAGTTCGTGGTCATCTGGAGGTCATCGATCCACGCCTGGGGGCTGGGTCGCTGCACAAGGATCGTGTCGCCGACGGCCAGGCCAGCGGTGTTGCCGACCGTGAAGCTGGTGGCGCCGACGGGCACGACCTTGTCGACGATCGCGAACTTTGTCGCGTTGGTCGAGCGGCCGTTCGAGCTGTCGACGTGGATCATGTCGATCAGCGACGTGCCCGTGTAGGTGAGGATCGTGTTGCTCGCGGCGCTGGCGCCGTCGCCCGCGCCGCGGAGGATGACGCCGCTGGTGTTGATCGCCAGGCCGGCGCCGATGTCGTAGTGGCCCGGCGCAAGCTGGACGACGCCGCGGAAGCCGTTGGCGTTGAGCGACTTGCCCGCGACCTGGTTGATGGCCGCCTGAATGGCGGCGCGGTTGTCGCCGGCGATGGGGTTGACGTTGACGATGCGGTCGGGCGTCACGACGACCACGTGGTTCGGCAGCGCGACGGTTCCCCCGCCATACCCGACGGTGGAGAAATCGAGCAGCCGGTCGCCGCGGTCGTCCAGCGTGTAGACGAGCCGGCTGGATTGCCCGACCTTCACCCACTGGCTGTCCGCCGCCGGTGCCGATGCCGACGCCGATAATGCCGTCACGACCGATGCACACGCCCAACGAGCCCTCATGGTTGCTCCTCCAGGTGTCTACGGCCAAGTTGTCATCCTGAGGTACTCCGAAGGATCTA
>JBAUGM010000158.1:0-4758 GCA_049679725.1 Tepidisphaeraceae bacterium | reverse complement strand
GAACGGCGCGGGGCGGCGCTGGCGCTTTGCCCCGCCGTGGGGAACAATGCACGAAAACGAGAGGTCTCGTGACCATGGAACAGAAGTCCGATGTCCCACCCCTTTGCGAATACCTCGACGATCTCGTGGCCGAGCTACAGCGGCTCGTGCCGCTGGCGCTGCGGGATTGGGAGGAGAAGGGTATCCACCAGTCGCGCGTCTCCACGCGTCGGCTGAAGGCGGGCGTGGATCTGTTTCGGCCGGTGTTGTCGGACGATGCCCGCGGCCCGTTCACCAAGCTCACCCGCCGCTTGCGCCGACGGCTCGGCCCGCTGCGCGATCTGGACGTGATGCTCGGCCACCTTGAGGAACTCGCAAAGCACGGGCGACACACCGTCGCCCTGACGTGGCTGGCTGATCAATTGCGTGTGCAACGCGAGAAAGCGCGCGAGGAATCGCTGGAAGACGCGCCGCCCGCAAGGGTGCTCGGGAAGCTCGCGACGACGTGGTCGGACGTGCGCGGCGAGATCATCGAGGCGACGGCGGCGGTCGATTCCCTGCTCGTTGAGTCGATCCACCTCCAGCTCGACGCATTCGCGGAGCAGGCGGATCGGTTGATTCGTTCGTCCGATCCGTCGGGCGCCCCGACCGTCCCCCAGGACGTCCACCAGCTCCGCATCGCCGGCAAGGCGCTGCGCTACACGCTGGAGATGGCGCGCGAGCATGGCCGACCGCTCGAATCGCGGGTGATGCGGACGTTCAAGCGCATGCAGGATGCGCTGGGGCTGTGGCACGATTTCGTCGTGATGACGGAGTGGGCCATGCGCGCGTCGCTCGAGGGATTGCTCGCCCATCATGACACGAAACTGCAGGCGGACGTGCTCGCCCTGGCACGGCTGACGCTCGCCCGCGCCGAGCAGAAGCTCAAGCGGTTCGGCGTGTTATGGGCGAAGGAGGGGCCGAACGTCGTGCAGACGATCCGCACCCGCTTCCCGATCACCCAGCCGGCTATCGCACCAGGAACGGATCCCGGTCCGTCCGCGACTGCTGAACCATCAGCCCCGGCAGAAGCTCCGACAGACGCCGCCCCAGCCGCTTGAGCGCTTCCGTGGCGCAGCATGGGTTGAAAACCCATGCCACGAAGAGGCGCGACTATTTCCCCGCCAGCGCCGGGCGGACGCGCTCGGCGAGGAGCTTGTATCCCTCGGCGTTGAAGTGGAGGCGGTCTTTGATGAACAGCTCCTCGCGCGCGGAGCCATCGGGGTTGACGGTCGTGTCGTACGTCTCGATGTAGCGCAGGCCCGGCTGGGTCTTGGAGTACGCCTCGACCAACTCGTTAAGGCGCTTGTTCGCGTCGCGCTGCGTCCAGCGCAGGGGGGCGGGGGCGAGGCCGATGAAGACGATCGTGGTGTCCGGCAGCTTCGTGCGAACCTTGGCGACAAAGGCTTTGTAGTCGTCGAACACCCGCTCGGCCGACTTGCCCGCGTTGATGTCGTTCCCGCCCGCGCGGAGGACGATCATTCGGGGCGCGTAGGGGAAGATGATGCGCTCCGCGAAGTGGGTGGCGTCGACGATCTGCGATCCGCCGAAGCCGCGGTTGAGGACGTGCCGGTCGGGGAAGTCGGCGGCGAGCGTCTTCCACCCGCGGATGGTGGACGAGCCGGTGAAGACGACGCCGCCCCTGGCGGGCGGGTTGGCGCGGTCGGCGTCCTCGTATTTCGCGATCTCCTTCTCCCACCGCGCGGGGCCGGTGGGTCGCGTCGTGGCAACAGGGCTGGTCGCGGGGGGGCTCGTCGCGGGGGGCGCCTGTGCGATGACGGACAGCGGCGCGACGAAGACGACACACGCGAGCGAAACGAGGATCGGAACGGACAACAATCTCATGCGATCTCCTCCACGGGGCTCCATATGATTCGGCAACAGTGTGACGAGCGGCGCGACCTTCAGCAACGTCATCACGTGAGCGATGTCACAATGGGCAGGACCGCGGCGCGAAGAAAAGCAGGATTCGCGGGGCATGGTGGGCCGAACTATACTCCGTGCCGCAGTGGGTCTGCCTGCCGATCGTGGGTGCTGTGGCCAATCGCCGTTGAGGGTCCCGTCTGTTGCCGTCAAGCGCACGGAAGCGAAAGCCGTTGGAAGCGAAAGTGAGACAACGCCTGCAGAAGCTGCTGGGCGTCGTGGACGACCACGACACGTCGGGCTCCCGCCTGACCGATGACGCCGCGCGCCTGTGGCGGCGCGTGAAGTCGTTCCTCGCGCAGGGTTTGATCGGCGCCGATGCCGACCTGGAAGCGACGGAGCTCGCCTGTTACGCGCTCCAGTTCCCGATGCGCCAGCGCAAGCTCCTCCCGACCGGCAAGCTCGGGCGAACGAGCCTCAAGGATCGCGCCGAGCAGGCGGCCGAGCTGCTCGTAAGCCAGCTCGGCGAGGTCGTCGACGAATCGCTGCTCGATCGCACGACGCGGCTGCTCCACGAGGTCCCGCAGCGCAGCCCGATGCTCGACGAGGCGAAGCTGCTCGCCGATGCGCTGAACCTCGACGACTTCGGCATCACCGGGCTCGTGCAGCAGACGATCCAGTTGTCGCGCCAGGGCGACGGCGTGAAACAGGTCGCCGAGGGGTGCGAGAAGCGCGAGCAGTACGGCTACTGGGACGCGCGGCTGCGCGATGGGTTCCACTTCGAGCCGATCCGCCGGATCGCGCGCCAACGCCTCGAGCACACGCGGCAGATGTGCAAGCTGCTGGCGGAGGAACTCGAAGAGGACAAGCCGTGAGCATCGAGGAACGACGCGCGAAGACGCTCGTCACCGCGGCGTGGGTCGCGCCGATGGACGACGAGGCCGCCATGCTGCGCGACGCCGGCCTCGTCCACGCGGCGGGGCGGATCGTCGCGGTGGGGGATGCGAAGTCACTGCGACGCGCGCATCCCGAGGCGATCATCGAAGACCTCGGCGACGTCGTCCTCCTGCCGGGACTGGTCAACGCGCACACGCACCTGGAGCTGAGCGACTTGGCGCCGTACGACTTCCGACCCGGATCGTTTGTCGACTGGCTTCTGCAGGTGATGCGGAAGGCTCCGGAATCTCAGCATGCCGTCCGAATCCATCGCGCCACCGAGATTGGCATCGCGATGAGCTTGCGACACGGCGTGACGTGCGTCGGGGATGTCAGCCGATATTCTGAAACGACGCGCCGGCTGATCAAGGGAGCATCCCTTCGTGCCGTCAGCTACGGCGAGGTGACGGGGATGGCGGGCCGACGTGAGTTCGCGAAACCGCGTTTGGCGCGCGCGGTGCAATACGCGGCCGTCCCGGGCCGCCTCCACCTCGGCGTTTCGCCGCACGCGCCGTACTCGATCGAGGCGGAGGGCTATCGTCTCTGCCTTGCCGAAGCCACAAAGCGCAGGATCGGATTGGCAACGCACTTGGCGGAGACACCAGATGAAGTCGCGTTCCTCACGGATCATTCGGGACCGCTTCGCGACCTTTGGGAGAACATCGGCGGGTGGGACGAGCGCGTCCCCGTGTTTCACGGAGGCCCGATTCGGTATGCGAATTCGCTCGGCCTGCTCGACTATCCGATGACCAGCCTCGCCCACGTGAACTACTGCGATGATGACGAACTCGCGATCCTCGCGAGCGGCGTGGCCAGCGTCGTCTACTGCCCGCGCACGCACCGCTACTTCGGCCATCCGCCGCACCGGTGGCGGGAGATGCTCGGGGCGGGGATCAACGTGGCCGTCGGAACGGACAGCACCGCGAGCTCGCCCGACTTGAACCTCGTCGACGACCTGCGGCTGCTGCGCGAGATCGCCCCGGACGTTCCGGCGAGCATGATCTGGTCGATGGCGACGCGGCGGGCGGCTCGGGCGGTGGGGATGGAGGATGAAGCCGGCACGCTGACGGCGGGGAAGTACGCGGATTTCGTGGCGTTCGGGGCGAAGACCAATGATCCGCTCGCGGCGATCCTGGACGAGCGATCGATCGTGCCGGCAGGGGTGTGGATCGGAGGACAGCGTCTCACGTGAACCGCGTCGATCGCGCGAGCGACATCCTCCCTCTCCCACGTACTCGGGGGAGAGGGCGGGGGAGAGGGGCGAGGGATGTTGGACGTCAATCACCCGTGCAGTTCGATGATCCGCGCCGGTTTTCGAGAGGACCGGTGCTCGACGTGCCGCGCCGCTCGCCCCTCTCCCCTGCCCCCCCCTGCCCTCTCCCCGGAGTACCGGTGAGAGGGAGGACGGTCAGCAGCGCGCCAAGCGTGATCGCCTACACGTCGTTCCCGTTGTGCTTCGCCCGGCGGATCGTCGCTTCGACCTGCGCCAGCACCTCGCGCGGCTTGGCGATCGTCTGCCACAGGCCAGGCGGGCAGGTTTCGTCCTGCGGGATGAACTCGATCGAGCCGACGCCGGCGATGCGCTCGCGGAGGTTGGACACGAGCCGTGCCTGCGCGAGCTTGCGGAGGGGGCAGTCGAAGATGTTGACGTTGAAGACCCCGGAGATGCGCAGGACGCGCATGTCGGTCAGCACGTACAGCCGCGCCGTCCATTGCAACACCGCCCACATCAACCTCCCGGTGAGCAGGAAGATTCCGGTCTCGATGTAGACGAACGGGTTGTACGGCAACCGGTCGTCGAACACCTTGGCGGCGATCATGAAGATGAGCACGGCGGCGATGAACTTGACGCAGCTGAGCGGGACGAACCAGATCGACGGCTTGAGGATGAGCACGACGAGCTCGCCATCGCGGAGGACGTGGCGCGTGAGCAGCGTGGCC
>JBAUGM010000157.1:0-8372 GCA_049679725.1 Tepidisphaeraceae bacterium | reverse complement strand
GTCGATGGCGAGGCGGACCGCGCGTCCCTTCGCGAGCTCGCCGATGCGCGCCGTTCGGGCCGCGTCGAGTGCGGGGTAGGCGATGAGGATGTCGCTGCCCGCGCCGATCATCACTTCCGCTTCGCCGACTTTTGCTACGGTCAGTCCCGTCGCGCCCGCGTCGAGCTGGGCCTTGGCCATGCGGATCGATTTGTGCGTCTTCGTGTGCGGGCGGACCTTGAGGTTGTGTTTCGCCGCGTAGTCCGCGAGCTTGCGGACGTTGGTCATCGCGATCCCCGCGTCGATCACAACGGCGGGGGTGGGAATGGTGTCGAGGGTCATCTTCGCCAAGAGTTCTCCGTGTTACGTCTTGCGCATTACCTTACTCGAACGATGGCTTCTCTTCCTCTGTCGATGTCATCCTGAGGTACTCCGAAGGATCTCTGGCATTCGAACGCGGGAGATCCTTCGGAGTACCTCAGGATGACGGATCGAGAAGGTAGGCGCCCGATCTGTGTCAAACAATCCGCTCGATTTTCGAGTCGAATCGCGTGCCGGCACGTTTCACCGCGCCCTCGTTTTCGTTACCGTATCTACCGCTCGGAGGATTCTTGACCATCGCCACCACGCAATCGAATTCCCTCGCCATCCTCGGCGGACCGAAGTCGGTCGAGGCGCTCGATCCGGACCTGTTCAAATGGCCCATCGTCACGCGCGAGGACGAGGACGCCGTCGTCGCGGTGTTGCGCGAGGGCACGATGTCGGGCGTGAAGATCTCCAAGCAGTTCGAGGCCGAGTGGGGGCAGTTCATCGGCACGAAGTTCAACCTCTGCCACCCCAACGGCACCGCGTCGCTGCTCGGCGCGTTTTTCGGCTGCGGCCTCGGTCGGGGTGACGAGCTGATCTCGCCGAGCCTCACGTACTGGGCGACGGCCATGCCGTGCATGGCGCTGGGCGCGACGCCGGTCTTCGCCGATATCGAAAAGGACAGCATCTGCATCGATCCGAAGGACATCGAGCACCGCATCACGCCGCGCACGAAAGCGATCGTCGTCGTCCACTACAGCGGCCATCCGTGCGACATGGACGCGATCATGACGATCGCGCGCAAGCACAACCTGAAGGTGATCGAAGACGTCAGCCACGCGCACGGCGCCCGCTACAAGGGGAAGATGACCGGCACGATCGGCGACGTGGCGTGCTACTCGATGATGGCGGGCAAGTCTTTCCCCATCGGCGAGGGCGGCATGCTCTCGACGGACGACCGGACGATCTACGAGCGCGCCCTCGCCTTCGGTCACTACGAGCGCATGGGCGAGCTCACGCTGCCCGACCTGCGCCCGCTCGCGGGCATGCCCTTGGGCGGCGTAAAGCACCGGATCAACCAGACCGCGTCGGCCATGGGCCGCGTGCAGCTCAAGCACTACCCGGAGCGCATCGCCGAGATCCAGCGCGCGATGAACCGCTTCTGGGACTCACTTGAAGGCGTCCCCGGCCTCCGCCCGCACCGCGTCGCGCCGAACTCGGACTCGACGATGGGCGGCTGGTACAACCCGCTCGGCCACTACCTGCCTGAGGAACTGAACGGCCTGCCTGTCGCGAAGTTCATTGAAGCGGTCAACGCCGAAGGTGGGCGGACCGGTCGCACGGCCAACAAGCCGATGCACGTGCACCCCGCGCTGAACATGCCCGACGTCTACCACGACGGCAAGCCGACGCGCATCGCCTTCAGCGACCGCGACGTGCGCCAGGGGCCGGGATCGCTGCCGGTGAGCGAAGCGCTGGCCGAGCGCGTCTTCGGCATCCCGTGGTTCAAGAAGGACCGGCCGGAGCAGATCGAGCGGTATGCGATGGCGTATCGCAAGGTGGCGCTGAACGCGAAGAAGCTGTTGTAGCACCGATGGTGCGTAGAACGCGCGCGGCGCACGTCATCCTGAGGGAGCCTAAGCGACCGAAGGATCTCGCGTTCACGAGGCTCTCTCGAACCCGAGATCCCTCGGTCGCCTAGGCTCCCTCGGGATGACGTTTCGGCGTGATTGAGCAGCGCAATGGAACAAATGGAGAAACGGTGAGTGATCCGATCCGTTATGGCATCGTCGGTCTCGGCCGGGCCGGGTGGGACATTCACGTGCGCGAGCTTCGCCCGCGCGCCGATGCGAAGATCGTCGCCGTCGCCGACCCGCTCGCCGAGCGGCGCGACCAGGCGGCGGCGGAGTTCGGGTGCAAGACGTACAGTTCGCTCGCGAAACTGCTCAAGCAGGATGACGTCGAAGTCGTCGTCATCGCGACGCCGTCGGTGTCGCACGCGCCGGACACGAAGAAGGCGTTGGCGGCGGGCAAGCACGTCGTCGTCGAGAAGCCGATGGCGATGAGCGTCGCCGAGGCCGACGCGATGATCGCGGCGTCGAACGCGGCGGGGAAAAAGCTGTTCGTCCACCAGAACTACCGCTTCCGCCCGGAATTCACGCACCTGAAAGAGACGATCGACTCCGGCATCCTCGGGCGGATTTATCAGGTCCGCCAGACGCTCTTCAGCTTCGTCCGCCGCAACGACTGGCAGACGCTGGCGAAGAACGGCGGCGGCGTGCTGAACAACACCTGCCCGCACTTCATCGACCAGCTCCTGCAGCTCATGGGCGGCCACGTCACGCAGGTGATGGGCGACCTCCAGCAGATCGCCTCGAGCGGCGACGTCGAAGACCACGTGAAGGCTTTTCTCAAGTGCGACAACGGTTGCACCGCCGACATGGAGATCTCGACGGCGCAGAACGTTTCGCCCGCGCCGCCCAAGTGGACCCTCTGTGGCACGCACGGCACGCTCGCCAGCGACGGCAAGCTGTCGACGATCCGCTGGTTTGACCCGGCGCAGGTCGCGCCGCTGCCCGTCATCGACGGCCCGGCGCAGGACCGCAAGTACGGCAACGCCGATCAGCTCCCGTGGCAGGAGAAGACGATCCCCGCGGAGGGGTCGGATAAGTCGGTCTTCTACGACAACGTCTTCGGCGTGATCCGACGCGGCGAGCCGATGCGGATCGATCCGCAATCGGTCCGCGAGGTCATCCGCGTGATGGCGATGATTCGGAAGGGGACAAAGTTTTCAGGGAAGACGAAATCCAAGGATGAAGGCGGAAGGATGAAGGATGAAAGAGGCCGCGCGTTGGTTTGACTTCATCCTTCAGCCTTCCTCCTTCATCCTTACTTCAGGTAACCCATGGCTCACGAGCAACGAATCGGTCTCATCGGCCTCGACACCTCCCACGTCATCGCGTTCACGAAACTGCTCAACGTGGTGGGTGAGAAGGACCACATCCCCGGCGCCCGCGTCATCGCGGGATATCCCGGCGGGTCGCAGGACCTGGACGTCAGCCGCAACCGCGTCGCGGGGTTCACCAAGGACCTGAAGGAGAAGTACGGCGTCGAGATCATGGATTCGCCGGAGGACGTCGCCAAATCGTGCGATCTCGTCTTCATCACTGCCGTCGACGCGCGCCTCCACAAGGAACTGTTCGCGCGCGTCGTCGAGTTCAAGCGCCCGACGTTCATCGACAAGCCGTTCACCACCTCGCTGGCCGATGCGCAGTCGATCTTCGCGATGGCCGAGCAGGCGAAGGTGCCGGTGATGAGCTGCTCGTCGCTCCGCTATGCCGACGGGCTCAGCGCGATGCTCGCCAAGGGCACTCCCGTCATCGGCTGCGACGCGTTCGGGCCGATGGACCTGATCCCGCAGCTTCCCGGTTACTTCTGGTACGGCGTGCACGTCGTCGAGATCATGCAGCGCATCATGGGCACCGGCTGCAAGCAGGTGACGGTCACCAAGTCGGACGACTTCGACCTGCTGGCGGGGCTCTGGAACGACGACCGCGTCGCCACGATGCGCGGCATCCGCAATTCTCACCACAAGTTCGGCGTCACGCTGCACCGCAAGGACGACTTTGACTTCATCAACCTTCAGGTGAACAAGCGTGCCTGGTACGCGAACATGCTCGAGGTGATCCTCAGGACGCTGCCGCAGGGGAAGAGCGACGTGTCGAAGGAGGACACGCTGGAGGTCATCCGCATCATCGAGGCGGCGAACGAGAGCCGGACGTCCGGTAAAACGGTTTCCCTCATTTAGCCGCCTCGCTCGCGAGGCGTTCCGAGGCGTTCCGGTGTCCGTGTGAAACACTTCGCATCCGCGCGAGCGCCCCGGTACCATTCCCTGTCCCATGAAGCAGAAACTCCGCGGCGTCTTCACGCCCAACCTCGTGCCGCTCGATCGGCGCGGGGACATCAACGAGGACGAGTTCCGCCGTTACATCGACTGGCTCATCGCCAAGGGTGTGCACGGGCTTTATCCGAACGGCTCGACGGGCGAGTTCACCCGCTTCACGGTCGAGGAGCGCCGCCGGATCATCCAGATCGCCTGCGACCAGGCTGCCGGCCGCGTGCCGATCCTCGCCGGGGCTGCCGAGGCGAACGTGCGCGAGACGATCACCGCCTGCGAGCTGTACCACGAGTACGGCGCGACCGCCGTCGCGATCGTGTCGCCGTTCTATTACAAGCTCTCGCCCGAGAGCGTCTACGCGTATTTCCGCGAGGTTGCGCTGCACTCGCCGATCGACGTCACGCTCTACAACATCCCGATGTTCGCCTCGCCGATCGACGTGCCGACGATCAAGCGGCTCAGTGAGTTCGAGCGCATCATCGGCATCAAGGACTCCACTGGCGACGTCGCGTTCATGTGCCGGATGATGAACGCGATCAAGCCGCTTCGCCCCGACTTCACGTTCCTGACCGGGTGGGACGTCGTGCTGATGCCCATGCTGATCATGGGCGTCGACGGCGGCACGAACGCAACCAGCGGCATCGTGCCGGAGCTGATGCGCAAGCTCTACGACCTGGTCATGGCCGGCCGACAGGACGAGGCGCTGCCGCTGCAGATGCGCATCCTCGAGGTCTTTGACGCGATGCTCTACTCGGCGGATTTCCCCGAAGGATTCCGCGCCGCGGTGGAGCTGCGCGGATTCGACTTCGGCGCAAGTCGCCAGCCGCTCTCCGAGACGCAGCGCGTCGATCGCGCGGCGCTGCAGCGCGTGCTGCAATGCATCCTCGCCGACTTTGGCGTCGTCGACGCGCCTCTCGAAGGGTGCGCGCCGCGCACCGGCAACATGGAGCAGGACAAGGTGCGGCAGGTGACGGATGCCGTCATGGCGCAGCTCCGCCAGCGCGGCGTGATGTAATCTGGTTCCCTCTTCCCGGTACTCCGGGGAGAGGGTTAGGGAGAGGGGCGAGCGGCGCGAGACGTTGAACACCGTTCGATCCGCAGGCTTGCGCCGGTCTTCGAATCGAACGGTTCACCGTCGTCACACATCGCTCGCCCCTCTCCCCTGCCCTCTCCCCCGAGTACGTGGGAGAGGGAGAAAGTGTCTCGCGTGCCCGAAGCCCTCGGCCTCCTCGAAGTGAAAAGCTGGACCGCCACCCTTGCGGCGCTGGACGCCGCGGAGAAGGCGGGGTCTATTCGCGTGTTACAGGTCGAAATCAACGACCTCTACGGCGCGTGCGCGAAGTTCACCGGCAGCACATCGGATGTCGAAGCGGCTTTGGCCGCGGGACGGGCGCAGGCGGCGGCGATGAACGCGGAGTGCGTAACGGATCTGATCCCTTCACCGTCGCCCGCGTCGCGCGCCGCGTACGAAGCCAAACCTGAATTCAGCCCGCTCATCGAGCAGGCCGTCGTCGTATTTCCCAACGAAGCGAACCGCAAGGAGTCTAATGTGAGCGAGCAAGCGCCCTTCGCCATCGGCATGATCGAAACCCAGGGTCTGACGGCCGTCATCGAGGCGATCGACACCGCCGTGAAGGCGGCGAACGTCGAAATCCTCGCCCGCGAGAAGCTGGGCGGGGGGTATATCACGGTCGTGATCAAGGGCGACGTCGCCGCGGTGAAAGCCGCGGTGGAAGCCGGCCGCGCGAAGGTGGAGGGGCTGGGCAAGCTGATCGCCGCCCACGTCATCCCGCGCCCGAGCACGGCGGTGCTCAGCCTGTTACCGAAAACGTGATGGGGCGATATGCTGTCTTGTCCCTCGTTCGGCCTTGGATGTTCGATGTTGGGTGTTCGATGTTCGGCTTGAACATCGAACATCGAACATCGAACACCGAACATCGAAGAAAGAGAAAGGGAGACCGATGCGCCCCGTCCGCTGTTTCATCGCTTTATTCGTCACGCTGTTCATCTGCACCGCCGCCCGCGCCGCCGAGGAGGTCGAGCTCTTCAACGGCAAAGACCTCACCGGCTGGAACGGACACTTCAAGGACGGCGGAAAGATCGAGGACATCTGGTCCGTCAAAGAGGGCGGCGTCCTCTTCAACAAGGGCAAGCCCGTCGGCTACATCCAGACCGACAAGGACTACACCAATTACGTGCTCACCCTCGAGTGGCGATTCCCCGACCCGGCCAAGCCCGGCAACGGCGGCGTCCTGCTCCGCAAGATCGGCGAGGACAAAGTGTGGCCCAGGAGCATCGAGGCCCAGCTTCAGCACGAGAACGCCGGCGACTTCTGGAACATCGAGCAGTTCAAGATGACGGTCCCGCCCGAGCGCACCAAGGGCCGCAACACGAAGAAGCTCCACCCCCACAACGAGAAGCCGCTGGGCGAGTGGAACAAGTACGAGATCACCGTCAACGGCCCCACCGTCACGCTGAAGGTCAACGACCTCGTGCAGAACGAGGCGACTGATTGCGAAATCATCCCCGGCAAGATCTGCCTCCAGTCCGAAGGCTCGGAGATGGAGTTCCGCAACATCCGCCTCAAGCCCCTCCCCGACGACGCCGGCGCCACGAAGCCCGCCAAGCCCACGGCTTCAGCCGTGGGTCCCAACAGCGCCGACCCCAAGCGCCTCGCCGGGCTCGAAGGCTGGCACATCCGCGGCAACGGCAACTGGACGCTCACCGACGGCGTCATCCAGGGCAAGCAGGGCAAAGATGAGAAAAGCTACACCCATGTCGTCAGCGACAGATCGTACAAGAACTTCAAGGCGTCGCTGAAGTTCAAGTGCCTCGCCGGCAACAGCGGTTTCTACTTCCGCGTCAAGCCCGTCGATGAGAGCAAGATGCTCGGGATTCAGGCGGAAATCGACGAGAAGAACAACGTCGGCGGGCTCTATGAGAGCTACGGCCGAAACTGGCTCTCGCTGCCCAAGCCCGAGGTCGTCGCCGCGTACTTCAAGCCGCAGGAGTGGAACGAGATGACCGTCGAAGGCCACGGCCCCCACGTCGTCGTCCACATCAACGGCCAGAAGGGCGGCGAGGTCAACGACCCGACCATCCGCATGGAAGGCCCCTTCGCGCTGCAGATCCACGGCGGGCAGGACGTTGACGTGATGTTCAAGGACATCAAGATCGAGGAACTCCCATGAGCACGTCTCTCACGTTTAGCCGCCGCACTTGTGCGGCGCTGTTCGTCGCGCTCCTCCTCGCGCCCTTCTTCCTCGCGCGCGGCGCCGACGCGAAGCCTTCACTGCAATCCCAGGCGATCGCGCTCTTCCAATCGCTCACCCCCGACCAGCGCGCCAAAGCCCTGCTCCCCTACGACAGCCCCGAGCGCAACGCCGAACTCTACCCCGGCGGCCCGCGCCCCGGCGTCCAACTGAAAGCCCTCGACGAGAAGCAGCGCGCCGCCGCCGTTGCGCTTCTCAAGTCCTTCACCTCCGACTACGGCGCGAAAAAGTGCGAAGCCATCGCCGCGCAAACGCCCAACCCGGGCGAGGAGGCGGGGCTGAACAAGTACTACCTCGCCTTCTTCGGCGAGCCGGGCGCGGGCAAGACCTACGCCTGGCGCATCGCCGAGCATCACCTGACGATCGTTCACCTGGAGGTCGAGAAGGGCGAGCCGTCCAGCTTCGGCCCCATCCTGCTCGGCGCCAATCCGCCGACGCTGTGGGACGAGGATGAAGACGCGATGATCGCGCTTTACGCCGTCATGAGTCCGCCCGAGCGCCAGAAGGCGGCGCGTGAAGGCCCCGCCATCGCGAGCAAGCCGATGGAAGGCGAGGGGCTGCGCGTCAGCGAGCTTTCACCCACCGCGCAGGAGAAGGTCAAGGTGGTGTACGAGAACCGGCTGAAGTTCTTCAGTGACGAGGTCCGGCAGCGGATCGGGAAGATCGCCGAATCCAACGGCGGGCTCGGCGCGATGCGCGTCGCCTTCTACGGCGTCGCCGACAAGCGCTGCCGCGACGGCGGCAAGTGGGACTTCAAGCTGGGCGGCACAAACTTCCTGTGCGACTACGAGAACCAGCGCAAGCACATCCACATGTCGATGAAAGGGAAGCTGGCGGAGGGGAAGCAATAGCCGCCATCTCTTTTCGTGAAGCGCCGCCGCTTGCGGCGGGTTCTTTTGCTTCGAACGGAAGAAACC
>JBAUGM010000156.1:0-6159 GCA_049679725.1 Tepidisphaeraceae bacterium | reverse complement strand
CGCCCGCACTACGCCCCCGTCGCCGAAGGGCTCCGCCGGCTCGACGCCGCCGCCTTCGAGCGCCGCCGGCGCATGGCGGACGTGTCGTTCCGCAACCAGGGGATCACCTTCACCGTCTACGGCGATCAGCGCGGCGTCGAGAAAATCTTCCCCTTCGACCTCGTCCCCCGCATCGTCCCCGCGAACGAGTGGGACACCATCGAACGCGGCCTCGTCCAGCGCATCACGGCGCTGAACCTCTTCTGCCAGGACATCTATCACGACCAGCGGATCCTGCGCGAACGGATCATCCCGCCCGACCTGATCTACGGCGCGAAGATGTTCCGCCGGGAGATGTTCGGCGTGCACGTGCCGCGGAACATCTACATCCACATTTGCGGCACGGACCTGATCCGCAACCGCGACGGCACCTACTTCGTCCTGGAAGACAACGGCCGAACGCCCAGCGGCGTGAGCTACGTGCTGGAAAACCGCGCCGTCATGAAGCGCATCTTCCCCAACCTGTTCCAGGCCTACCGCGTGCGCGCGATCGAGGACTACCCGTACAACCTGCTCCAGTCGCTGAAGTACGTCAGCCCGCAGAACGCCGACGACCCGAACATCGTGATCCTCTCGCCGGGCATCTACAACTCGGCTTACTTCGAGCACAGCTTCCTCGCCCGGCAGATGGGCGTGGAGCTCGTCGAGGGGCGCGACCTCGTCGTCGAAAACAGCTACGTCTACATGCGCACCACCGCCGGCCTGCGCCGCGTCGACGTGATCTACCGCCGGGTGGACGACGACTTCCTCGACCCGCTCTGCTTCCGCTCCGAGAGCGTGCTCGGCGTGCCGGGGCTGATGAACGCCTACCGCGTCGGCAACGTCGCGCTGGTGAACGCCGTCGGCACGGGCGTGTCGGATGACAAAGCCGTCTACCCCTACGTCCCCGCCATGATCAAATTCTACCTCGGCCAGGACGCCATCCTGCCGAACGTGAAGACGTACCTCTGCGCCGAGGAGCAGGATCGAAACTACGTGCTGGAGCACATCGACAACCTCGTCGTCAAGGCGACAAACGAGTCCGGCGGCTACGGCATGCTGATGGGCCACCAGGCGAGCAAGGACGAATGCGACAAGTTCCGCGCGCTGATCCGCGACGACCCGCGCAACTACATCGCGCAACCGGTGATCGAACTGTCGCAGCATCCCAGCTTCGTCGACGACCACTTCGAGGGCCGGCGCATCGACCTGCGGCCGTACATCCTTTACGGTGAGAAGGTGATCGTGATGCCCGGCGGGTTGACCCGCGTCGCGCTGCGCAAGGGCAGCCTGGTCGTGAACAGCTCGCAGGGCGGCGGGAGCAAGGACACATGGGTGCTCGAGGACGAAGAGACGGAGGAGCCTGCGTGAACGACAACCGCATTACTCCCTCTTCCCGGTACCCCGGGGAGAAGCGTGAGCGGCGCGTCCTTGCTCCCTCTTCCCGGTACCCCGGGGAGAGGGCAGGGGAGAGGGGCGAGCGACGTCCGACGTCGGTGAACCGTTTGTTGCGCGACTTGCTGCGCAACGTCACGCGCCACCCTCTCATCGCACGGCTGTCCGAAGGTGCGCGCCGCTTGCCCCTCTCCCCCGCCCTCTCCCCCGAGTACGTGGGAGAGGGAGGTTGGTCCTCGCGCCCGTTGCGGGAGGCGAACGCATGACCCCGCCCATCGATACCATCAACTTCCTCCCCCGACCCGCCGCCGATGCGTCGAAGTTTTACCTCTCGTCCGGGCCGCGGCCGATGCTGGCGCGGGACGCCGACTCGATCTATTGGATGAGCCGCTACGTCGAACGCGCCGAGCACGTCGCGCGCATCCTGCTGATCAGCGGCAACCTGCTCACCGACGTTGGCGACCTCGATGAGGACCTCGTCGAGCACCAGTGGCGGAGCATCCTCACGATCATGCAGGTCCCCGGCGACTGTCCCGGCGACGGGCCGCTGCGCAGCCGCGTCGCGGAGTTTATGGTCTTCGATCCCGACAACCCCTCCAGCCTGCTCAACTGCATCAGCCGGGCGCGCGAGAACGCCCGCGGCATCCGCGAAACGATCTCACAGGAGATGTGGGAGTGCCTCAACGTGCTCTTCTGGTCGCTGCGCAGCGACGACGCGCGCAATCGCTTCGAAGAGTCGCCCGACGATTTTCTTCGCCACGTGATGACCGGGTCGATGACGTTTCAGGGCATCACCGATCAGACCGTCACGCACGACCAGCGCTGGCTGTTCACGCAGATCGGCAAGTACCTGGAGCGGATCGTCGTCACCAGCCGCGTCATCGCGACGAAGCACGACGTGTTGCAGGCTGCCGAGCCGCTGGAAACGCCGATCCGAAATATCCACTGGATGGCGGTGCTGAAGATGTGCGCATCGATCGAGGCGTACCGCCGGCAGCACATCGGGGACATGGACCCCATCCGCGTCGCGGCGTTCCTCATCCTCGAGCACAACTTCCCGCGCAGTATCCGCTACTCGGTGGCGCACGCGCACGAGATGATCGCGCGCGTGCGCGGCGAAACGAACCGCCGCGCCATCGAGCCCGCCGAGCGCATCCTCGGGCGGCTTAAAACGCAACTCGAGTACGAGCAGGTCGACGAGATCATCAGCACCGGCATCCCCGCGTACCTGCAACGCATCCAGGACGCGATCGCCGAAACGGCGATGGCGGTGCAGAAGGCGTATTTCCTGCATTGAGATACACGGCGAGCGCAACCGCGCTTGATTGTCATCCTGAGGTACTCCGAAGGATCTGGCCACGAGCGAAGGGGCCCTTCATCTTTGGCTAGATCCTTCGGAGTACCTCAGGATGACATCGGGAACGGCTTCGGTGATCGGAAAGGAATCATGCTCCGCGGATCACGAAAACTCGAAGTTCGCCACGTGACGACCTACGCGTACGACCGCCCGGTCGAGCGCAGCATCCACCGCCTGCACCTGCGCCCCATCGGCGACTGGCGGCAGACGGTGATCAAGTACAAGCTGCGCGTGAAGCCGGCCGTCCCCGTCATCGAGTACGAGGACGTCTTCGGCAACTGGGCCAGCCGCTTCGAGATCCACGAGCCGTACGAGCAGCTGAAGATCACCGCCCACTCGATCGTCGAGGTGCTCGACGTCGACCCGTTCGCGTTTGCCAACCTCCCCATCCGCCCCGCGGCGTACCCGCTCGTGTGGATGCCGTGGGAGCGGAAGATGCTCGAGCCTTACCTCAACCCGATCGAACTCCCCGACACGCAACTGCTCGCGCTGCATCAGTACGCGATGGGGTTCGTCAAGCGGAACGACGACAACCTCATGGAGACGCTCTTCGCCATCAACCTCGAGCTGTACCGCAACTACGAGTACATCGCCGGCTGCACGGATCTGGGCACGACGCCGTACGAGGTGTACGTGGCGCGGTCGGGGGTCTGCCAGGATTTCTCGAACCTGTTCATCACGCTCGCCCGCCTGCTCGGCATCCCCGCGCGATACGTCTGCGGCTACATCTACACCGGCAACGGCGACGGGTCGCGGGCGCGGTCGGATGAGTCGCATGCGTGGGTGCAGCTGTACATCCCCGACATCGGCTGGAAGGATTTCGACCCGACCAACGGCGTGCTCCCCCAGGCCGGCCACGTCCGCGTCGGGCACGGCCGGCATTATCGCGACACCACCCCCACCGCCGGGACGATTTTCGGGCGGAGTGCGACGGAGACGATGAAGACGCAAGTCCAAGTCACGGAACTCATCGAGGAGACGGCCACGCGTGCTTCTTAAAATCACTCACCAGACCGACCTCTCCTACTCCGACCTGATCAGCGAATCGGTGATGGAGCTGCGCATGGTCCCCCGCCAGGTTGAGGACCAGCACCGCCTCTCCTTCACGCTCGCCCTCGGCCCCGCGACGAGCGCCAGCAGCTATTTCGACTGGCTCGGGAACACCGTGCACGCGTTCACGATCAACGCGTTCCACCGCCAGATCCAGATCGTCGCCACGAGCGTCGTCGAGACGCAGCGCGAACGGCTCGACCCCGCGACGCTTCCCGACGTCTGGCCGATCGCGCCGGGCGGCATGGATTACCCGCTCTACGACTACCTCGCGTTCCGCGGCCCCGTCGTCGACTCCCCTTTGCTGCGCCAGTTCATCGAACAAGTGAAACCGACCGATGGCGAGCGCCTCGGCGCCGTCGCGACGCGCATCGTCGACCTCATCAATGACCGCTTCACCTACAAGACCGGCGTCACCACCGCCACCAGCCCCATCACCGAAGTGCTCGAGCACGGCTACGGCGTGTGCCAGGACTTCACCCACCTGATGATCGGCCTGGCCCGCGCGATGCGCATCCCCGCCCGCTACGTCAGCGGATTCATCCACCCCGATGCCGAGCGCTTCAAGGGCTACACGGAGACGCACGCGTGGTGTGAGCTGTTCTTCCCGTCGACGGGATGGCTGGGCTTCGACCCCGCCAACCGCTGCGTCGTCGGCGACAACTTCGTCTCCGTCGCCATCGGCCGGGACTACTACGACGTCCCGCCCAACAAGGGGATCTACCGCGGCACGGCGCAGGAAACGATCGACGTCACCGTCCACAGCGAAGAACTACTGACGATCCCCACGGTGCTGGCGGCCGAGCGCATGCAGTCGCTGAACATCCCCACCTACGCGAGCGTGGCGGCACACCGGGAGTTGGTGACGCAGCAGCACGAGCACCAGCAGCAATAGGCAAGCACGAAATCCGAAGCACGAAACTCGAAACAAACACCAAATTCAAAGAAGAAAGCGCCAAACGGAAGGTCTGGCTTCTCGTTGGAGCTTTCTTCTTCGTGCTTCGAATTTGTTTCGGATTTCGTGCTTCGAATTTCGTGCTTGCTTACAACTTGTGCCCCATCTTCGCCTTCTTCGTCTCCAGGTACTTCTTGTTATGCTCCCCGGGTGACACCTTCACCGGCACCTCTTCCACCACCTGCAACCCATACCCCTCGATCCCGTAAATCTTCTTCGGGTTGTTGGTCATGATGCGGATCTTGCGCAATCCCAGGTCGCGCAGGATCTGGCTGCCGATGCCGTAGTCGCGCTTGTCGACGGGGAGGCCAAGCCGCTCGTTCGCTTCGACGGTGTCGAACCCCTTCTCCTGCAGCGCGTACGCGTGCAGCTTGTTCTTCAGGCCGATGCCGCGGCCTTCCTGTCGCAGATACAGGAGCACGCCCTTGCCTTCCTTCTCGATGGCCTGCATCGCCGCCGAGAGCTGCGGCCCGCAGTCGCAGCGGCCGGAGCCGAAGACGTCGCCGGTGAGGCATTCGCTGTGGACGCGGACGAGGACGGGATCGGGGTGGATGATCGGCTGGCCGTCCACGTCGCGATCACCGACGCCGCCCTTGCACAACGCGAGGTGCGGCTGCGCATCCACGACGCTCTGATAGGCGTGCAGTTGGAACTCGCCCCAGTTGGTCGGCAGCGTCACGCTCTCGATGCGCTTGACGAACTGCTCGCGCTTGAGGCGGTAGCTGATCAGGTCCGCGATCGTGCACATCTTCATGTCGTGCGTGCGGCAGAACGCTTCGAGCTCCGGCCGGCGCGCCATCTCGCCATCCTCGCGCATCACTTCGCAGATGACGGCCGCGGGCTTCATTCCGGCCAGGCGCGCCAGGTCGACGGAACCTTCCGTCTGCCCCGCCCGCACGAGCACCCCGCCCTCGCGGCTGCGAAGCGGGTTGATGTGCCCGGGCCGGAGCAAATCCTGCGGCTGCGCGTCTTCCGCGATGGCAACTTCGATCGTTTTCGCGCGGTCGCTCGCGCTCACGCCCGTCGTCACGCCGAACCGCTTGTGCGCGTCCACCGTCACGGTAAACGCCGTGCCCATCTGAGCCGTGTTCTGGTCCGTCTGCGGGTGCAGCGCAAGCTTGTCGCACCGCTCGGTCGTCAGCGCCAGGCACACGACGCCGCGGGCGTGGGTGACCATGAAGTTGATGGCCGCGGGGGTGATCTTCTCGGCCGCGATGACGAGGTCGCCCTCGTTTTCGCGGTCTTCATCATCGACCAGCACGACCATCTTGCCGGCCTTGAGGTCTTCGAGCACTTCAGGGATCGAGGAAAACGACATAGCGGTGAATTGTAGCACGGCTATGAGCATTACTCCCTCTTCCCGTGCCCGGGGAGAGGGGTGGGG
>JBAUGM010000155.1:0-4175 GCA_049679725.1 Tepidisphaeraceae bacterium | reverse complement strand
TTTCCGCGGAGCGGCCCCGCCGGAACGCTCGGGCGAGACGCCCAAGCCACGACTTTGTCCTTGTCACGCACGCTCTTGGTCCGGACCGAGGATGCGCAGGACCTCGGATGCGTCGGTGATCCCGCGTTTGACGAGCTCGTCAGCGCCGTGCCGCATGGGGATGAATCCGGCTTGCGAGCCGTACGCTCGTTCCAGGGCGTCGGCGTCTGCCCGCTGCAGGACGGCGAGGCGGAGCGGCTCGTCCATCATGACCATTTCCGCCACCGGCACACGGCCACGGTATCCGCCCGACGGGTCGGACCGGCGCAGCAACCGCTGAGCGACGACGCCGAACAGCGCGCTGGTAATCTGATACGGCTCAAGCCCCATCTCCAGCAGTCGCGCGATCGCGCCGGCGGGGGCGGCGGCGTGCATCGTGGAGATCAAGCGGTGCCCCGACAACGCCGCCTGCACCGCCAGCGACGCCGTCGCCGCATCGCGAATCTCTCCGAGCATCAGCACCTGCGGATCCTGGCGCAGGATGCTGCGCAGCGACCGCTCGTACGTCAGCTCGCCGAAGGGCGACACTTCGATCTGCGTCACCCCCGGCAGGTCGCGCTCGACCGGATCTTCCAGCGAGATAATGCTCAATCCCGGCCGGCTTTGTGCGATGTGCGCGAGCATCGCGTAAATCGTCGTCGTCTTCCCGGACCCCGCGGGACCGCTCAGCAGAAGCATCCCCGCGTCGGCATCGGCGAAGCGGTGCAGCCCCGACAGCACGCTGCCCGGCAATCCCAGTTCATCCAGCGCATGTGGCTGAACCAGGTCCGCCGGCAACCGCACCGCGGCGCGAAGGCCGTGCGTCGTCGGCATGACCGCGAGGCGCAGGTCCAGCGGCGCCTTCCCATCGGCCGATGGGACCGCCAGCCGCCCCTCCTGTGGCACGTCAAGCCGATAGGTCAGCAGTTGCGCCATCACCATCAGCCGCGCCACAAGGCTGCGTCCGATGGCTGCGTCGTAGCGCTCGGCGGTCTCCAGCAAGCCGTCGACGCGATATCGAACCTCAAAGCCCTCGCTCGTCGGCTCCAGATGCACGTCCGAGGCTCGCCGGCGCACGGCTTGGGACAGGATCATCGTCACCAGCGCTGGGGCGTCGCTGTCAGGCATGACGGCTCGGGAGATGCGATGCCGCAATCGTCGCATGAGGGCAAATGTCGCGTGGCGTCGTGCTCGGGACCTGCCCAAGCATCATTCCACCGTGAACCATTGCACTTCCACCCGGCGGTTGAGTTCCGAACGCCGGTTGATCTCCTCGTCGGTCTTGCCCAGGTTCTTGCTGACCGGCTCGACCCAGCCGAGGCCCTGCGTGTCGATGCGCTTGGCGTCGATCCCCTGACGCTCGATCAGCACGCGCTTGATCTCGTTGGCGCGGTCCTGGCTGAGTTGGACGGCCCGCAGTGCCATGTCGCGAACGTATTTCTCGCCGCCCTGCTTGCGGAACTCGGGGATCTTCGCGTCGTCGACATGGCCGCGCAGGAGCACGACGGAGCCGGGGCTGACCTTCAGCATCTCCTTGATCGATTCGAGGCGGGAGAGGTTCTCCTGGCTCTTGAGGTCCAGGTCCGAGCGGTTCGCGACGAACTGGAAGCGGATGTCCTTGCTGAGCAGCGGGTTGTCCTCGACGGCCGCCGACGTGCCGCTGGAGCGGATGGGGGCGATGGCGATCTTCTGATCTTTGTACGTGCCGGCCTGCTCGATCGCCTGAAGGTGCGCGAGATCGAGGAACCGCTCGGCCGGCGCGGGGTCGCGCACGAGATCGCTCCCGTAGGCGAACACCGCCGACTGGTAGATCCCGCCGAAGCTGCCCGCGGCGTCGATGGCGCCGCTGAAGAACGCGAGGTTCTCCGGCAGGTTCGCCAGGTGAACCTTCGCCAGTTCCTCCTTCGTCTCCGCCGCGTCCCAC
Source organism: Tepidisphaeraceae bacterium (assembly GCA_049679725.1). Taxonomy (GTDB): domain Bacteria; phylum Planctomycetota; class Phycisphaerae; order Tepidisphaerales; family Tepidisphaeraceae; genus DASYWJ01. The sequence goes on along the minus strand of JBAUGM010000155.1, from coordinate 2,233 downwards.
GTGAACGCTTTGGCGATCACGTCGAGCGTCTGCGGCGTCGGGTTGTCGCGCACCATGCGGTTGCCTTCGAGCAACCCGTCGACGAGGCCGGCGACCATCTTCGGGTTGGCGGTCGCGAACCCTTTGTTGACGATCAGGATGTCGGCGACGATGAGGAGGTTCTTGTTCGTGATCAGCACGTGCGCCTTGCCGCCGCTGCCCTCGGCGACCTCGGTCGTCTTCGGCGCCCAGGTGATGCAACCGGCGAGCTTGTTGGCGTTGCTCTTCACGTCCTGCAAGAACAGGTCGCCCGCGGCAAACGCATCTTCCGCGAAGACGAGGTTGACCTTCTCGGGGTGCGGCGTGGCGTTGAGATCCGGGATCGCGTTCACCCCCAGCCCCGCCTCCTGCGCGAGGTAGCGGATGAAGAACTCGGCTTCGGTGAATTGTCCAGTGGCAAGCACTTTTCCGGCGAGCTGGTTGATCTTCTTGATCTCGCTGCGGACGACGATCCCATCCGCGCCGCGCGAGAAGCCGATCAGCGCCGGCACCTGCACCTGGAACTGCTTGCCGTAGACGGCGAGCACGTCGACCGTGGTCGCCGACGCCGCCATGCCGCCGCTGTTGAGCTTCGACCAGCTTTCTTCTTCGCTCAGCGCCAGGCGCACCTTGAAGCCGTGCTTCTTGAAGAAGACGGAGTTTTCATTCGGCGCGAGCCCGCCGTTGGCGGCGATGAGACCGGCGTAGCCGGCGTACTCGCTCAGCTCGACGTCGATCGTGTTGTCCTTCGGCGTGTACGGCGCCGCCGGGTCGAGGCGCGGGACTTCCGTCTTCATCTCCGCGGGGGTGGCGGGGCCGGCGTCGTTCGCCGTTTCGTGTTCACCCGGTTTCGTGACGTCGGCCGCGCGCCCGGGGGTCTTCACGCCGCGCGACTTGATGAGGTAGAAGCCGCCCGCGACCAGCCCGCCGATGAGGACGATGCTGAGCAGCTTTCCGAGGATGGTCAGACCGGTGCCGGTTCGTTCTTCGCTCATGGTGTTTCAGTAACCCCGCCCTGTTGTAGGACGTCTTCCCGTCATCCCGAAGGGAGTTTTACGACCGAGGGATCTCGGGCTCACGCGCACTTCTCGATCCCGAGATCCCTCGGTCGCCAAGGCTCCCTCGGGATGACGTGGCGCGCTCGCGCTTCACGCATATCGCGTCACGAACTCGCCTGCGACTCCGTCGGCCCCATCTCCTTCACCGCCGGCGGCGTCTCGCCGGTCGCGGGGGCGGCGATGCCCTGGCTCGCCAGGAACTCCGCCAGCGCACCTTGCTCCAGCGCCTTGCGCTCCTGCTCCTTCTCGACCACCTCGTCCATGTTGACCATGTCCTTGGCCACGCGCGCCTTGCCGGCCGACAGCTCGTAGCGCTTGCTCAGCACCTCTTCGACCGTCTTCATCGTGTCGCCCAGATCGCCGACCTTGAACGCGACGTTCGACAGCGCCCCCGCCGCCTCGGCCTGCGCTTCCTTGACCTTCACCTGGGACAGTTGCCTTTCCAGCCTCCGCACCTTGTCCTCGAATTCCTTCTGCGCGACCTTCGCCTGGCGCAGGTTCGCCTGGTAGGCGTCATCGGTTTCCTTCAGCTCGGTCGTGTCGGTCGTGAGGTCGTTTTTTAGCTCCTGCAACTCGCGCGCGAGGCTGCCGGCCAGTTCCATGTTGCCGGCGCGGTGGTTGGCGATGATCCGCCGCTCCAGGTCCTGCGCGCGCGTCGTCTTCTGCCGCACCTGGCTCTTGAGGCTTTCCGCCACGCCCGCCATGCGCGCCAGCGCCTGGTTGTACGACGCCATCTTGTCCCGGAATTCCTGTCGCGCGGCTTCCATCAGCGCCTCGGGGCTGCGCGACTCGATCCCGCTGATGAACAGCCCGAAGAACCCGCGAAACAATCGGCCTAATCGTGCGAACATGGTGCTCCTTCCGAGATCGAGACTTGTCGAGACTGTAGTCAAACCCCCGTGCGGGCAACAACTATAAACGATGCCCGCGTCTATATGTGCGCCGGCTCATCCATCGCTGTCGAACGGTCCGCTCTGTCATCCTGAGGTACTCCGAAGGATCTCGGGGTCAAGAGTTGCTCACAAGCCCGAGATCCTTCGGAGTACCTCAGAGCGTGTGAGCCTTTTCTCTTTCCAACCATCGCTGACGAGGGACGACGAGTCGTGAAGATGATTTCCGGTCAAACCGATGACCGCGCCGCCGCGTCAGCCCAGCAA
>JBAUGM010000154.1:0-15595 GCA_049679725.1 Tepidisphaeraceae bacterium | reverse complement strand
TCCTTCAGTCGTCCCCGACGTCTCCGCCGCCGTCGACGAGGACGGCGGGCGCGATCGAGGCGCTGCTCGCCCATCCGCTACCCCGATGGAAGCGCGCCCTCGACGTCTTCGCCGCCGTGGCCGGCCTGATCGTGCTCGCGCCGCTGCTCGTCGTGATCGCCGCCGCCATCAAGCTCACGTCGAAGGGGCCCGCGATCTTCAACCAGCATCGCGCGGGGCTCGGCGGGCGCCCGTTCAGAATTTACAAGTTCCGCACCATGGTCGTGGACGCCGAGCGGCAGAAGCAGGCGCTGCGCGCGCAGAGCGAGCAGGACGGGCCGGCGTTCAAGATCAAGCACGACCCGCGCGTCACCGCGATCGGCACACTCCTCCGCAGCACGAGCCTCGATGAGCTGCCGCAGTTGTGGAACGTGCTGCTCGGCCACATGTCGCTCGTCGGCCCGCGCCCGCTCCCGATGGACGAGAGCGACGCGTGCAACGCGTGGCACCGCGCCCGGCTCGACGTGACGCCGGGCATTACCTGCGTCTGGCAGGTGCGCGGGCGATCGCGCGTGACATTTACGGAATGGATGCGGATGGACTTGGGTTACATCCGCCAGCGTGGTCCATGGACGGACCTGAAGATCCTGGTCGCGACCGTGCCCGCGGTGCTCCTGCGCCGCGGGGCACAGTAGCCATCGTCGCGCCCGCGTGCGCCGCCTGAGGCGGCGTTGTCGTGTGCGACGGCCCGGGGGGTGGCAGGGAAGCCACCACCAACAACCCAACGGAAAAAACGGTGCGTGTGCACCGACGGGGACGGAGTGCGCCCGGACCGGGCCGTTGTGATTCATCGAGCCGTAGTAATCGAGCCGTAGTAGTCGTCGTTGCAAGGCAGGCCCATGCTGAAGTTCGAAGACAACCCGCCCGCGATCTCGATCGGCTCGGCCGCGAGCGTGTGCGAGACGCCCGGGCGGTGGTGGGTGGGGCACACGAAAGCGCGGTTCGAGAAATCGTTCGCCTTCGACCTGCTCGGGCGCGGCATCCATTACTTCCTGCCGCTCCTGGAGCGGGTGCGGCTGTCCGGCGGGCGCAAGCGCCGCGTGATGATCCCGCTGTTTCAGTCGTACGTGTTCTTCTGCGGCGAGGAAGCCGACCGCTGCGCGGCGCTGGCAACGGGCAGGCTGTGCCAGGTCATCCCGGTGCGCGACCAGGCGCGGTTCGTCGCGGAGATCGCGGCGGTGGAGCAGGCGATCCGCAGCGGCGCGGCGCTGACCCCATTCATGGGGATCGCCGTCGGGAGGCCGTGCCGCATCACGGGTGGCGCGCTGGAGAACCTGTGCGGCACGCTCGTGCAGCACCGCGGCTCGACGGCGCAAGTGGCGCTGGGGGTGAAAATGCTGGGACAAGGCGCGCTGGTCGAGATCGACGCGGCGCTGCTCGAGCCGGCCGAAGAGCTTGAGGCCGCGACGATCGCCTGATACGCGAGCGCGCACGACGCGCGTACGGACGCATTGCCGTTCCCCCGAGCGAGTAGGACGTGATCATGTCGGATACGGATGGAGCCGCCCGCCCGCCGCGTAAGCACGCGTTGTTCGGCGTGTCGGTCAGCGCCACGGATTACCCGGGCGTCGTCGCGTTCGTGATGGACGTGGCGCGTCGCCGGGGCAGCGCGGTCGTCGACCTGATGCCCGTTCACGGGCTGGTGACGGCGAACCGCGACGCGTCGTTCCGCCGGATGCTCAACGGCATGGACGTCGTCGCGCCCGACGGCCAGCCTGTCCGCTGGGCGCTGAACCGCTTTCACGGCGCCGGCCTGACCGATCGCGTGTACGGCCCGGAGCTGACGCTGCGCGTCTGCGCCGCCGCCGCCGAATCGGGCGTCGGTGTGTACCTCTACGGCAGCGTGCCGGGCGTGCTCGAAAAGCTGAGCGCGAGTTTAACGTCGCGCTTCTTGAACTTGCGCCTCGTTGGCGCAGAGTCCCCGCCGTTCCGCGCGCTGACGCCGGAGGAGGACGACGCCGTCGTTCGGCGGATCAACGACAGCGGGGCCGGCATCGTCCTGATCGGGCTGGGGTGCCCGAAGCAGGAGGTCTTCGCCTTCGAGCATCGTGACCGCATCCGCGCCGCGATGCTGTGCGTCGGGGCGGCGTTCGATTTCCACGCGGGCGTCAAGCGCATAGCGCCGCCCATCATGCAGCGCCTCTCGCTGGAGTGGTTGTTCCGCCTCTACCAGGAACCGGGCCGGTTGTGGAAGCGGTACCTGGTGACCAATTCGATCTTCATTTACCTCGTCGCGGCCCACTGGGTCCGCAACCGGGGATTCTCGTCGCCGCTGGAGGACGCCGACGTGACCGATGCCGTCGTGGGCGCCTAGCTAGCCGCTGGGCGTCCGGTCGTTTCCTTCTTACTTGTCGTACGCGCGCCAAGGCGCGTCTCGGTTGAATCCCGGACGTTGCGGGAGGTCGTATGTTGTGCCGTGGGTTCGATTCACTGTCGTTGCGGTCGTCGTCAGCAAGCGTGCTTGAGTCCCTTGAACAGCGGCTCCTGTTTGCCTTCGAGGCCTTGATCAACTTCCAGCCGGCGAACGCAGCGGTACCCGCCGGCTACGCCGTAGACGGCGGGGCGGCGTACGGCAACCGCGGGAACGGTTTCGCTTACGGCTGGGACACCAACATCAGCGCCGACACGCGCGACCGCAACAGCGCCGCGTCCCCCGACCAGCGGTACGACACCCTCAACCACATGCAGAAGGCCGGGAACCGAGCCTGGGAGATCGCCGTGCCGACGGGGCAGTACGTCGTCCGCGTTGTCAGCGGCGACCCGGACAACATCAACAGCGTCTACAAGCTCAACGTGGAGGGGCAACTCGCCATCAACGCCACCCCGCGCAACGAACGCAAGTGGATTGAGAGCAGCGCGTTCGTCGCCGTCAGCGACGGCCGGCTGACGATCACCAACGCGAGCGGCTCGAGCAACAACAAGATCAACTTCGTCGAGGTCTATTCCGCGGCGGACGTCGCCCGGCCCAGCGTCGCCGGCATCTCGCCGGGCAACGGCGCGACCGGCGTGCGGCGCGACGCCTTCATCGGCGTTGACCTCAACCTCCCAAGCGGCGCGCTCAATCCGACCACCGTCACCACCTCCACCGTGAAGCTATTCCGCGCCAGCGACAACCAGCTCATCAGCGCCAACGTCAACACGTCGGGCGGCGGCGACTCCATCGTCCTCCAGCCCAGCTCGGTGCTTGCGGCCAACACCGCGTACTACTTCGAGATCTCCTCCGGCGTGCGCGACGTCGGCGGCAACGCCTTTGTCCCATACTCGATGACCTTCACCACCGGCGCCGCGGGCGGCCCGGTCAGCGGCAACATCCAGTTCACCAAGGCCGCACAAGCGACGACGGCGGGCGCGAACTACACCGCCATCGTCATCGGCCCCGACCGCAAGGTCTACGCGGGAACCGTTGACGGGCGCATCGTCCGCTTCCCCATCAACGCCAACGGCTCGCTCGGCGCCGGCCAGACCATCAACACCATCCAGTCGAACAACGGCGGGGATCGCCTGCTGACCGGGATCATCTTTGATCCCGCCTCCACCGCGGACAACCTGATCCTGTGGGTCACCCACGGCCACATCGACTTCGACAACCCGCCGCACTGGACTGGAAAGATCAGCCGGCTCACCGGCTCAAACCTGCAGAACTACCAGGACAAGGTGATCGGCCTGCCGCGCGCGGCGCACAACCACCTCACCAACCAGCCGGTCTTCGGGCCGGACGGGTTCCTCTACGTCTCGCAGGGCGGGAACACCGCGCAGGGCGCGAAGGATTCCACGTGGGGGCTGCGCGACGAGAGCCTGCTCAGCGCCGCCATCCTCCGCATCGACACCGACGCCCTCCCCAGCGGCGCGCTCAACGTGCGAACCGAAGGGCTGGGCGCCAGCAACTACAACCCGTGGGCGAGCAACGCCCCGGTCAAGCTCTATGCCAGCGGCCTGCGCAACGCCTATGACCTCGTCTGGACATCGGGCGGGAAACTGTTCGCGCCGAACAACGGCTCCAACCCCGGCGGCGCCACGCCGGCAACGCCGTCGCTCCCCATTCCCGGCTCCATCCGCATCGACGGCGACAACGACGGCAGCGCCGCTAACGGCCACTACTCCTCGCCCGCCGTCCCCGGCATCAACCCGCTCAACCAGGGCCAGAACGACTACCTCTACAACGTCGTGCAGAACGGCTATTACGGGCACCCCAACCCCAGCCGCCACGAGTACGTCCTGAACGGCGGGAACCCGACGTCCGGCAGCGACCCGCAACAGGTCAGCAGCTACCCCGTCGGCACGCAGCCGGATCGCAACTACCGTAGCCCCGCCTTCGACTTCGGCGCCAAGCTCTCCCCCAACGGCATCATCGAGTACGGGGGCGGGGCCTTCGGCGGGGCTCTGGCGGGCAAGCTGCTGGTCGTCCGATACAGCGGCGGCGACGACATCATCGTCCTCACGCCCAGCGCCAACGGCAGTATCACCGCCTCGCAGACCGGCATGCCCGGCATGACGGGGTTCAACGACCCCCTCGACCTCATTGAAGACCCGGTGACGGGCAACATCTACGTCGCCGAGTTCGGCGGCATGCAAATCACGCTGCTCACGCCGGTCGGCGGGAGCACAACCGTTCCCGCCACGCCGGGGAACGTCGTTGCCTCCGTCGTCAGCCCGACCCAGACCCGCGTCACCTGGAGCGCCGTCGCCGGCGCCACGCTCTACCGCATCCAGCGCAAGGGACCCGGGCAATCCAGCTTCAGCAACTACGGCACGACCGCTTCGACCGCCTTCAACGACACGGCCGCTTCGGCGCAGAGCACCTACAGCTATCGTGTCCGCGCGGAGAACACGGCCGGGTCCTCGGCGTACTCCGGCGAAGCGACCGTCACCACGCCCGCCCTTGGGCAGTGGAGCGCCGGCGTCCCGCTCCCGTCCCCGATGGCCGAACTCGGCGGGGCGATCATCAACGGCAAGATGTACGTCGCGGGCGAGAACAACACCTCGACGTGGGAGTTCGACTTCAGTTCCCAGCAGTGGACCGCGCGCGCCGCCCGCCCCTTCACCGGCAACAGCGACGCGGCCGAGCACGCCACCGAAACGGTCGGCGGACTCCTCTACCTCATCGGCGGCCTCACCGGTGGCAGCGAGGACAAGGTCCAGATCTACAACCCTGCCACCAACACCTGGTCGCTGGGCGCGCAGCGCTCGTATGACGCCGGCTCCAGCCTCTCGGCCGTCATCGGCAACGAGATCTACGTCACCGGCGGCGCCGTCACCGTCCCGTCCTACCAGCCCGTCGCCAACACCTCCAGATACAACCCGGCGACGAACACCTGGACGTCCCGCGCGCCGATGCCCCTGCCCCGCCACTCCGCCGCGGGCGGGACCGACGGGCAGAAGCTCTACGTCTTCGGCGGTCGCAGCGCCGGCCTCGAAGCCTCCGACGGCACGGACACCGTCCAGATCTACGACCCTGCCACCAACACCTGGCAGACCAGCGAGCAGTCGGGCAGCACCATCCCGCGCATGCCGCGCCCGATGCGCGGGGCCAGCATCAAGGCGATCTACTACCAAGGCGAGTTTTACGTCTTCGGCGGCGAGAACAGCTCCGGGAACCACGGCGCCACCGACGACGACGTCTTCGACCGCGTGGACATCTACAACCCGACCACCCGCACCTGGCGCCTCGGCACCCCCATGCCGACCGCACGCCACGCCACTGTCGCCATCCTGCACCTCGGCAAGGTCTACGTCGTCGGCGGGGGCGTTGTCCGGGGCACGAGCTTCTCGAACGTCGTCGAAGTCCTCGACCTCCAGCCGAATGGCACGCCCACGCCGCCCGCGGCGCCGTCGATCCTGCGGGCGACGGGCGCTTCGCCGTCGCAGGTGAACCTGACCTGGACGGACAACTCGGCGAACGAGACCGGCTTCCAAATCCAGCGCAAGACCGGCACGGGCGGGAACTACGCCACGATCTTCACCGCCGGCGCGAACGCGACGAGCTACGTGGACGCGGACGCATCGCTGCTGCCGGGGACACAGTACATCTACCGCGTGCGTGCCGTGAACGGGGCGGGCACGTCGGCGTTCAGCAACGAGGACAGTGGAACCACGCTGGGGTCGCCCACCGCCCCTGCGGCGCCGTCGGTCCTGCGGGCGACGGGCGTTTCGCCGTCGCAGGTGAACCTGACCTGGACGGACAACTCGGCGAACGAAACCGGCTTCCAGATCCAGCGCAAGACGGGGCCGGGGGGGACGTACGCGACCATCTTCACGACGGTCGCGAACGCGACGAGCTACGTGGACGTGAACGCGTCGCTGCTGCCGGGGACGCAGTACATCTACCGCGTGCGTGCCGTGAACGGGGTGGGCCCGTCGGCGTTCAGCAACGAGGACAGCGGAACCACGCTGTCCGCCATCCAGGCTGCCGTCGGGGCCGTGGTCGCGGGCTCTTAGCCGCCCGCGGCGTTCACGGCGTTTCGTGCCTTGTCGTACACGCGTTGGCCAGAACGCGTCCTTGTTGAGCCCCTTGATCATCCGTTAGGAGAGGACATGTCAAGCCGTTCGTCCAATTCGAAGTCGTTGCGGTCCGCCGTCAAGAGCGTGGTGGAGCAGCTAGAGAAGCGGTTCATGATGGATGCCACCGGTTTTTCGGCGTTCGTCAATTTCCAACCCGCGGCGGCGCCCGTGCACCCGGGCTACCTGGTTGACGGCGGCGCCACCTATGGCGATCGCGGCAACGGCTTCACCTACGGCTGGGACGCCGACAACACCGCCGCCACGCGCGACCGCGACAACGTGGCCTCGCCCGACCAACGCTACGACACGTTCATCCACACACAGCTCGGCGGCACGTTCTCGTGGGAACTGGCCGTCCCGGATGGGCTGTTCCAGGTCAAGGTCGTTTCGGGCGACGCGAACTTCTTCAACAGCGTCTACAAGTTCAACGTCGAGAACGTCGAAGCCATCAACGCCACGCCCACCACGGGCAACCGCTGGGCGGAGAACACGGTGCAGGTCATCGTGACCGACGGGAAGCTCACGCTGACCAACGGTGACGGCGCGGTCAACAACAAGATCGCGTTCATCGAGATCACCGGGTTGGACGCGCCGGCGCCGTCCGTGGTGGTGACGCGCCCCGCCAACGGCGAAACCAACGTCTCGCGCGACATCTTCGTCGCCGCCGACCTCGACCTCCCCAATGCCGGCATCGATCCGGACACGCTCACGACCAACACCGTGTTCCTGCGGCGCACGAGCGACCAGCAGCTCGTCCCCGCCGTGGTCAATACCTCGGGCGGCGGCGACACGATCGTTCTGCAGCCCAGCAGCGTGCTGGCCGCGAACACGAACTACACGTTCACCGTGACCGCCGGGCTGCTCGACCTGGCGGGCGAGGCGTTCACGCCGTTCACCATGAACTTCACGACCGGCACCGCCGGCGCCGAGGTCGATCCCACGCTGAACTTCGACAAGCTCCCGCAGGCCACCAGCGCGGGCAACGCGTACACGTCGCTCACGAAGGGCCCGGACGGCAAGCTGTACGCCTCGACGCTCGACGGGCGGATCCTCCGCTTCGCGATCAACGCCGACGGCTCGCTGGGCGCGGGCGAGACGATCTCATCGCTCCAGACCGCCGAGGGCGGGTCGCGCGTGTTGACGGGGATCGAGTTCGACCCGTCCTCCACCGCGGGCAACCTGATCCTGTGGGTCAGCCACGGGTTCTTCGACTTCGAGAACGCGCCGGACTGGAGCGGCAAGATCAGCAAGCTCACCGGGCCGGACCTGGGGACCGTCCAGGACGTCGTCGTCGGTCTGCCGCGCTCGATCCGCGATCACCTGAACAACCAGATGGACTTCGGCCCGGACGGGAAGCTCTATTTCCTGCAGGGCAGCAACACGGCGATGGGTGCGCCGGACACGGCGTGGGGCATGCGCCCGGAGCGCATCCTCAACGGCGCCGTCTTGCGGCTGGACACCAGCCTGCTCACGCCCGGCGTGCCGCTGGACGTGAAGACGGAAGAGGGCGGCGCGTACGATCCGTTTGCGGCCGGCGCGCCGCTGACGCTCTACGCCGTCGGCGTCCGCAATGCCTACGACCTCGTCTGGACGCAGAACGGGCGGCTCTACGTCCCGACCAACGGCTCGGCCTCGGGCGGCTCGACGCCCGGGTTCCCCAACGCGACGACCGGACAGCGCCTCGACGATCCGCTCCACGGCCCCTACACCGGGCCCAATGTCCCGTCGATCGGTTCCGTCAACGCGACGCAGAACGACTACCTCTTCCGCATCGAGCAGGGCGGCTACTACGGCCACCCCAACCCGCGCCACGGCACGTACGTCCTCAACGGCGGCAACCCGACCGCGGGCGTCGACCCGGGGGAAGTGACGCAGTATCCCGTCGGCACGCTTCCCGACGTCAACTGGCGCGGGTCCGCGTTCAACTTCGGCAAGAACCTCTCGCCCAACGGCGTCATCGAGTACCAGGGCAACGCCTTCGGCGGGGCGCTCAACGGCAAGCTCCTCGTCGTCCGCTACAGCGGCGGCGACGACGTCATCGTCCTCACCCCCGATGCCAACGGCAACATCATTCAGTCGCAGACCAACGTCAACGGCATGAGCGGCTTCTACAACCCGCTCGACATCGCCCAGGACACGGCCACCGGCAACATCTACGTCGCCGAGTTCGGCCCAGAAGGCGCCGGCACGCCCGGCGGGCAGCGCATCACGCTGCTCAAGCCCGCCGCCGTCGGCCAGGCGGAATACGCCAGCGACGACGTCGGCAGCCCCAACCCGCCCGGCACCACCACCGTCGTCACCGAGGGCAGCGAGTACGACATCACCTCGGCCGGCGCGGGCATCACCGGGACCAGCGACCAGTTCCGCTTCCTCCACAAGCAGGTCACCGGCGACTTTGACCACATGATGCGCATCAACTCGCTGACGGAGCCCGACGCCGACAGCGCCGCGGGGCTCATGGCGCGCGAATCGCTCGCCACCGGCAGCCGCAACGTCTTCATGAAGGCGCGGCCCAGCACTGGCGGGTACCGCTTCTCGTACCGCACGGCCACCAACGGCAGCACCACTGCCGCGGGCAGCGGCGCCGTGACGTACCCCAACGTGTGGGTGCGCCTCCGCCGCGTCGGCAACGTCTTCACCGGCTTCCGCAGCACCGACGGCGTCAACTGGACGCAGGTCTCGCAGGTCACGCAGAACAGCATGCCGGCGACCGTCTTCCTCGGCGCCGCCGTCTCCGCCAAGACGACCAACGGCGCAACCACCACCGCGCAGCTGCGCAACCTCGGCCCGACGTTCGCCCTCGCATCGCCCACCAACCTCGCGGCCACGCCCGCGTCATCGACTCAGGTCGACCTGACGTGGACGGACAACTCCGCGGGCGAAACCGGCTTCATCATCCAGCGCAAGACCGGCGCGGGCGGGACCTACGCGGCCATCCACACCACCGCCGCCAACGCCACCAGCTACAGCGACACCACCGCCGTCGCGGGCACGCAATACTTCTACCGCATCGCCGCCGACGGCAACCCGGACTCGACGTTCTCCAACGAGGACGAAGCGACCACGCCCTCGGGCTCGCTGGCCGCGCCGTCGAACCTCGTGGCGACGGGCGCGTCGTCGGCGCAGGTCAACCTCGCGTGGGCCGACAACTCGACCAGCGAGACGGGCTTCGAGATCCAGCGCAAGACTGGCGCGGGCGGGACCTACGTCACGATCTTCACCACCGCCGCCAACGCCACGAGCTACAGCGACACCGACCCGACGCTGACCGCCGACACGCAGTACTTCTACCGCGTGCGCGCGGTGAACGGCGGCGTGCAGTCACCGTTCAGCAACGAGGATGACGGGACCACCCTCCCGAGCACTGGCGTCCCCGCCTACCAGCAGGACCCCGGCGCGGACGGCCTGGTCGTCTTCGAGGCCGAAGGGAACGACGGCATCGTCAACCAGGGCGGCAAGACGTGGAGCGCCAACAGCACCGCCGGCTTCACCGGCACCGGCGCGCTTCAGGCCACGCCGAACACCGGCGTGAACAACAACACGGGCTACGTGACCACCAGCCCGCGGATTGACTTCGCGATCAACTTCACGAAGACCGGCGTCCACCACGTCTGGATCCGCGGCCTGGCGCCGACGGGCTCCGACGACACCGTCCACGTCGGCCTCGATGGCGCCGCCGTTGCGACCAGCGACCGCATGAACGGGTTCACGCCCGAGGGCAGTTACGTCTGGTCCAACGGCACGATCGACGCCGTCGTCGCGACGATCAACGTCACGACGCTCGGCATCCACACGCTCAACGTCTGGATGCGCGAGGACGGGTTCATCATCGATAAGCTTCTGCTCACCACCAACGCCGCGTTTGTGCCCACGGGCAACGGGCCGAACGTCAGCCCGCGCACTGGTCCGTCGCAGACGCCCGCGGCGGCGAGCAACGTCAACGCCACCGCCGCCGCGCCCACGCAGGTGGACCTGACGTGGTCGGACAACTCCGGGAACGAAACCGGGTTCAAGGTGATGCGCAAGACGGGCGCGGGCGGAACGTACGCGCCGATCTTCACCACCGCCGCCAACGCCACCAGCTACAGCGACACCACCGCCCTCGCCAACACGACGTACTTCTATAAGGTCGTCGCCACCAACACCTTCGGCGATGCGCCGGACTCCAACGAGGACTCCGTGACCACGCCCGTCGCCGGTGGCGGCAGCGGCACGCCGGCGGTCAACCAGACGCAGATCGAGTTCAACGACCCCAACGACGCGACGCCCAGCCCGTCGCAGACGCTCGTGCTCACCAACACCGGCGCCACGCCGCTCGTCATCCCGGCCAACGGCGTGACGATCGTCGGCACGGATGCGGCGCGGTTCCAGATCACGTCGAACCACTCGACGCAGGTCACGCTGAACCAGAACGAGTCGCTCAACATCGTCGTGACGTACACCGCCAACGGCGTGGACAACATCCACGACGCGACGCTGCGCATCACGAACGGCTCCGCCACCCCGCAGGTCGACGTCCGCCTCCGCGGGCTCGGGACACAGGGCAACTCCGGAGAGAACGAGCCGTCGCTGCAGAAGATCCTCGACACCTACCGCATCCCGATCAACGTCGGCGACAGCGACGTGAGCAACCCGGCGATCCCGTTCCCGCCCGTCGGGCCCAACGACGAGGTGGACGCGGCGATCTTCCAGAAGGCGGGAGCGGGGAACGTCACGATCGAGCCGCTGGCTGCGTTTGCCAGCACGTTCCCGACGCTGCTGCGCTTTGGCCACTACACGCCGGGCGTGACGTCGGCCAAGACCGAACTGTTCACCGTCGCCGGCGCCGATGCGCAGACGCTCAACCCGATCCCGATCGGGACCACCTCATTCGACCCCGGCGCCGCAACGTTCGGGCTCTACTCGATCTGGCCCGAGTTCGCCGACCGCGAGGTCTTCAGCGAAGACCAGTTCAACACCTGGGACCCCAACGTGGCCCAGCGCACGAAGGTGCGCTTCTGGACGCTGAAGAATCCCGATGGCAGCGTGGTCCCCAATGCCTACGTCTTCGGCTTCGAAGAAGCGACGAACCACGACCTCCAGGACTTCGCCGGCATCATCCGCAACGTCATCATCCCCGCCGTGGCAACGCCGGCGTTCCAGCAAGGGTCCGGGCCGGATCACCTCGTGGTGGCGGAGGCGGAGAACAACGACGGCGTTACCCCCAGGAACGGCAAGACGTGGAGCGCCAACAGCACGGCCGGCTTCTCCGGGACCGGGGCGCTGCAGGCGACGCCCAACACCGGCGTGAACAACAACACCGGCTACGTCACCAACAGCCCGCGCATCGACTTCAAGATCAACTTCACGCAGACCGGGACGCACCACGTGTGGATCCGCGGCCTGGCGCCGACCGGATCGGACGACACCGTCCACGTCGGCCTCGACGGGGCGGCGGTTGCGACGAGCGACCGGATCAACGGGTTCCCCGACGGCGTGTACACGTGGAGCAACACCACCGCCGACGCCGTCGTCGCGACGATCAACGTCACGACGCCGGGCATCCACACGCTCAACGTCTGGATGCGCGAGGATGGATTCATCGTGGACAAGGTGCTGGTGACGACGAACGCCGCGTTCGTCCCGACGGGCGCCGGGCCGCTGGAGAGCCCGCGGTCGGCCAACGCGCCGGTGGCGCCGACCAACCTGGGGGCGTCCACCGCCTCCTCGACGCAGGTCGACCTGACATGGACCGACAACTCCACGAACGAAACCGGCTTTAAGGTCTACCGCAAGGAGGGCGCCGGCGGCACGTACACCGTCATTCACACGACGGCTGCGAACGCTCAGGCGTACAGCGACATGACGGCGGAGCCCGGCAAGACGTACTTCTACCGCGTCGCCGCCGCCGGCGAGAGCGACTCGACGCTGTCCAACGAAGCCAGCGCCAGCACGCCGCAGGTGACTCCCGCGGCGGCGAGCGGGCTCACGGCGACCAACCCGACCTCCAGCAGCATAACGCTGAACTGGACCGACAACTCCGGCAACGAGTCGGGCTTCAAGATCCTCCGCAAGCAGGGCGCCGGCGGCACGTACGCCACGATCTTCACGACCGCGGCCAACGTCACGACGTTCCTCGACACCAACCTCGATCCCGAGACCCAGTACTTCTACCAGGTGGTGACGACCAACAGCGCCGGTGACGCCGCGCCGTCCAACGAGGCCAACGCCACGACCGAGTCGGTCGCGAGCACGCCCGCGTTCCAGCAAGGCGCCGGCCCCGACCACTTGGTGGTGGCGGAAGCAGAGAACAACGACGGCGTGCTGGCGCAGGGCGGGAAGACGTGGAGCCCCAACAGCACGGCTGGGTTCTCGGGGAGCGGGGCGTTGCAGTCCACGCCCAACACGGGCATCAACCGCAACACGGGCTACACGACGCAGAGCCCGCGGATCGACTTCAACATCAACTTCACGCAGACGGGGACGCACTACGTGTGGATCCGCGGCTTCGCGCCGACGAGTTCGGACGACACGGTGCACGTCGGCTTCAACGGGGCGGAGGTGACGAGCAGCGACCGGATGAGCGGGTTCCCGGACGGGGCATGGACGTGGAGCAACACGACGATGGACGGCCCGGTGGCGACGATCAACGTCACGACGCCGGGCGTGCACACGCTGAACGTGTGGATGCGCGAGGACGGGTTCATCGCGGACAAGGTGCTGCTGACGACGAACGCCGCGTTCGTGCCGACCGGCACCGGGCCCGCCGAGAGCCCGCATTCGGGTGACGTCGCCCCGGCGGCGGCATCCGGGCTCAACATCACCGGCACGTCCTCGACCCTGGTCAACCTGGCGTGGGCCGACAACTCCACGAACGAAACCGGCTTCAAGGTCTTCCGCAAGGAAGGCGCCGCCGGAACGTACGCGTTGATCCACACGACGGCGGCGGACGCGACTTCGTACGCCGACAACAGTGCGTTGCCCAACACGAACTACTTCTACAAGGTGGTGGCGACCAACGCGATCGGGGACTCGACGGACTCGAACGAGGTCGAGACGACGACGCCCACCCTGGCACAGCCGGCGGCGCCGTCGGGCCTCGACGCGACGCCGGTGTCGGCCTCGAGCATCGGGCTGACCTGGAACGACAACGCCACGAACGAGTCGAGCTACCGTCTGGAACGGAAGATCGGCGCCGCGGGCGTGTGGGCGGCGATTCAGAACCTGCCTGCCAACTCAACCGGCTACACCGACATCGACCTCGACGCGGAGACGACGTACTTCTACCGCGTGGTCGCCGTCAATGTCGTCGGCGAGGCGACGAGCAACGAGGACTCCGCGACGACCCTCGCGGCGCCGTCCGGGCTCAACGGCTCGAACATCAACACCCCGCTCGCCGGCCAGACCACGACCGTTACCGAAGGCAACGCCTACGACACGGTCGGGGGTGGGCTCGACATCTACGACGTGGCCGACAGCTTCCACTTCGCCAACCAGGCGCGCACCGGCGACTTCGACGTCCGCGTGCAGATCGCCAGCTTCACCGCGCCCGACGGGAAGGCCAAGGCGGGGCTCATGGTGCGCGAGAGCCTCGACGCCGGCTCGCAGAACCTGTTCGCCGGTGTGACGATCACCGACGGGTACCGCTTCTCGCGCCGCTCGGCCACGAACGGCTTGACCACGAACGTCTTCAAAGGCAACACCGTCACCTTCCCCAATGCCTGGGTGCGGTTGCGGCGACAGGGCAACACGTTCACTGCGTACCGCAGCACCGACGGCCAGAGCTGGACGCAGATGGGCCAGGTCACGCAGGCCCTGCCCGCGACGGTCTTCTTCGGCCTCGCCACCAGCTCCAAGAGCAACTCGGTGACCGCAACCGCGCAATACCGCAACCTCGACGAGCTCCCGGTTGCGCCGGCGGGCAACCAGATCAACTGGGTTGACGGCGTGGACGCGCCGCTGGCCGTGCAGGAAACGCTCACCGCGCAGGTCGGCAACGAGCTGTTCGTGATGGGCGGGTACATGTCCGGCCTGATCGCGACGCGGTCCGCCTACAAGCTGAACC
Organism: Tepidisphaeraceae bacterium; assembly: GCA_049679725.1. Lineage (GTDB taxonomy): Bacteria > Planctomycetota > Phycisphaerae > Tepidisphaerales > Tepidisphaeraceae > DASYWJ01. The sequence goes on along the minus strand of JBAUGM010000154.1, from coordinate 1,014 downwards.
TGAGCACCAACGTCTGGACGCAGATCGCCGATCTGCCCAACGCGCAAACTCACGTGTCCGTCGCGACCGATGGGACGTACATCTACGCGATGGGCGGGCAGATCGGGAGCGGCGAGTCCACCAACATCACCGCCGAGGCGTGGAAGTACCACATCGCCACCAACATCTGGTCGCCGTTCACCGCGCTCCCCGAGGCGCGCGCGGGCGGGGCGATGGTCTATCACAACGGCTTCCTGCACTTCTTCGGCGGTGTGCTGAACGACCGCGTGACCGTCTCCGACAAGCACTGGGCCATCCCGGTCAACGAATCGACGGGCTGGGTCGCGAAGGCGGCGATGATCAACCCCGGCGATCACCTCAGCGCCCACGAGCTGAACGGGAAGATCTACGCGATCGGCGGCGAGCACGATCACGGGTTCGACTACATTCAGCACAACGCCCTGAGCGAGTACGACCCCGTCGCCGACACCTGGACCTCCAAGGCGCCGCTCCCCGTCGCCAGCTCGCACTTTGAGGGCGGCACGCTCGTCGTTCACGGGCGAATCCTCCTGCTCGGCGGGCAGATCGACGGACAGCTCCAGACCGACGCGGTGCGTTCGTGGGACCCGCTCACCAACACCTGGACGATCCACAGCCCACTGCCCCTGATTCGCAAGGGCGGCTCGGCGGCGTTCTTCAACGACAAGGTGATCTACACCGCCGGCCGCGGGAAGAACGTGAACGGCGGGCCGGTCTACTCCGATGAAACCTGGATCGGCACGTTCGAGAGCCCGTGGTGGGGTCAGTCCCTCCAGGCGCTGCAAGTGGCCGGCGCCGGCTCGTCGTCGGACGGCCCGCTGCTCGTGCCCGACGACGAAAGCTGGGAAACCGAGCCGGGCGCCTGGCACGAGCCTGCGTGCTGCTGCAATGGGTGCCTCGGCGCGATCACCATGACCTACGAAGCGAAGGCCGCGTTCGCACAGTGACGCAATCTCCCTCTCCCGGTACTCCGGAAGCGCAAGAGAAAGGGGTGTG
>JBAUGM010000153.1:0-4696 GCA_049679725.1 Tepidisphaeraceae bacterium | reverse complement strand
GCCCAAGCCACGTTAGGGTTCGTTCACGGCACTCGATCCGCCGCCTGCTGGGCGAGCAAGGCGAAGCGGCTCGCGCGGAGCACGTCCGCCGTCGTCAGCGCGCCGGGTTCGATGCGCCCCCCGATCTCGTTCATGAACGCCTCGAGACAGCCATTGGGGGCGGCGGGATCGAGCGGGATTTCGCGCACCGTCTTGTCGTCGCGCCCCGCGAGGCTCACGGTCGTCGAGTTGTACGCCGCCTCGACGACGCCTTCCGATCCGTGACACGTCACGCGCCAGTACTGCTGCGCGGTGTAGCCCAATCCATCGGGTGACAGGTACGACACGTCCCCGAACGCGCTGCCGTTGTTGTCCAGTCGCAATATGACCTGCCCGGCGTCCTGGAACTGCGGGTGTTGCGGCAGTCGCGCGTTCCACGCGCGGGCCGCGGTGACTTCGACGAGCTGTCGGCCGGTCATCCACGGGATCAGGTCGATCGCGTGGACACCGATGTCGTTGATCGTCCCGCCGTGCTTGCCGGGCTCGAAATACCACGCCGGGCGGGTGGCGAGCATGAGCGGGTGCTGGGCGGTGAAGAGGATGGTGTGGACCTCGCCGATCGCGCCTTCGCGGATCAATCGCCGCATCGTGCGGTAGACGGCGTGGTCGCGCAGGTCGAGGAGACAACCGACAGACCGCCCCTTACTCGATGCCAGACGCTCGATCCGTTCCAGCTCGTCCAGTCGGGTGCAGATGGGCTTGTCCGCGATAACGTGCTTCCCCGCCTCCAGCGCGGCGATGGCGATCGCGCCGCGCCGCGCGAAGTAGTCGCCGATCGCGATCGCGTCGCACTCGACGTCGTTCAGCACCTGTTCGAACCGCTCGTGCGTGAGCTGCACGGTACCGCTCTCCCGCAGCGCGCGCGCCGCCTGCGGGTCTTCCTCGCACGCGGCGACAACCTCCACGCCAAGGTGCGCAACGGCCCCGCGGTACAACCCCATCACGTGCCCGTGCCGAAATCCGACGAACGCCAGTCGCATCAAGTTCCTCCCGCGCGCGCAGAACGCGAAGCGAGGGGTTGTACAACGCCCGCCGGCCGACTGCCACTGGCGCGGGTAGAGCTTGTCGGCTTGCCGCTCGTACTCGATACTGACGCGCGTGGGAGCTGAAACCGACGCCAACGAAGCGAATCGCGAGCTGAGCTTTCGCGCGAAGCTGCTGCTCAGCGTCTGCGCGCTGGTCCTGTGCACCGGCGCCGCCATCACGCTGCTGGCGGTGCGGAGCTTCCGCGCCAGCGCGACGCAACTGGCGACCACGCTCTTCCGCGAGGTCAGCCAGCACGCGGTCACCCGCGCGCGGGGGTTCGTGCTCCGCGCGGTGCCGGTCGTGTCGTCGCTGAAGGAACTCGCCGGCGACGGGTTGGCGATCGACGATTCCGATCATCTCGCCCGGCAGTTCGTCGCCGTCCTCGGCGCGAACCCGGATCTGACGTGGGTCAGCTATGGCGACGAGGCCGGCGCGTTCACCGGCGCTTACCGCACGCAGGATGGCGTCCTCCGCGTCAACCAGAGCCGCATCGAGGGCGGCAAGACGCGACTCGTCGAGCACGACGTCCAGCCGGACGGGTCGTGGAAACTCCATCGCAAGGACGACGACACCGGCTACGACCCGCGGACGCGCCCGTTCTATCTCAAGGCGAAGGAGGCAAAGCGGCTCGTGTGGCTGCCGCCTTACGTGTTCTACGAGCAGGGCGTGCCGGGCATCACCTGCGCGGATCCGGTTTACGATGCGGCCGGCGCCCTGCGCGGCGTGCTCACCGTCGACTTCGAGCTCAACGCGCTGTCCGACTTCGTCGCCGGCCTGAACGTCAGCCCGGGCTCGAAGACGTTCGTGTTCACGTCGGACGGGCTCCTGCTGGCGCACCCCAACCGGCGGCTCATCGCGCAGTCGGGCGGGCGCGCCGACGGCGAGCTGCCGAAGCTGCGCGACGTCGACGACCCGCTCGCCGCCGCGTTCGCGGGGCGCGTCGCGTCGATGCCGGTTCCCGAGGCGCACAAGCAGCGCTTCGAGCAGTTCCGCATCACCCAGGGCGGCGTCGACTACCTCGCCTCCACGACTTCCTTCGGCATGGACCGCGACCTCGCGTGGGTCGTCGGCGTCGTCGCGCCGGAATCGGATTTCCTCGCCGCCGTCTGGCGCAGCGAGCGCGTGGCGATGGCGATCTCGCTCGTGGCGCTGCTGCTCGCCAGCGTCGTTGCCATCGGGCTCGCGCAGCGCGTCTCCCGGCCGATCACGTCGCTCATCGGATTCATGCGCCGCGTGGGCGAGGGCAACCTCGACACCCGCGCCGACATCCGCGGCAGCCGCGAGTTCCGCGAGCTGTCCGCCGAGCTGAACACCATGATCGGCCTCCTCCGCGATCGCATGGCGCTGCGCCATTCCCTCGGCGTCGCCATGGACGTCCAGCAGCGCCTGCTCCCCGCCAAACCCCCGTCCATCCCCGGCCTCGACATCGCCGGGCACAGCACCTACTGCGATGAGACCGGCGGCGACTACTACGACTACCTCTCCGTCGACGAGGTCGGCCAGCGCGGCGTGCTCATCGCCCTGGGCGACGTCATGGGTCACGGCATCGCCGCCGCCCTGATCATGGCGGGCGCGCGGGCGATCCTCCGCAGCCGCGCGCGCGGCGAAGGCAACCTCGCGCGGCTCGTCACCCACCTCAACGATCTGCTCGTCAACGACCTCCAGGGCAGGCGCTTCATGACCATGCACCTGTCGATCATCGACCTCGACAACATGGTCTTCCGCTGGGCCAGCGCCGGCCATGACCCCGCGCTCATTTACGACCCCGTGAAGGACCGCTTCGAAGAGATCGACGTCGGCGGCCTCCCGCTGGGCGTCGCCGACGGGGCGGAGTACCAGGAAGCCCAGTACCAGCCGCTGCACGCCGGGCAGGTCATCCTCATCGGCAGCGACGGCGTCTGGGAAACCGCCAACCCCGCGGGCGAACTGTTCGAGAAGGATCGCCTCCGCGATATCGTGCGCCAAACCGCGTCGCTCAGCTCCGCCGAGATCATCAACGCCATCATCAGACGTCTGGACGACTTCCGCGGCCGAAAGAACCCGGCCGACGACGTCACGCTCGTCGTGCTGAAAGTCCTCGGCGACCCATCGCGCTTCGCGAAGCAACTGGGCGAAGACGCGGGGCAGCGGATCGAGATCGAGTAGCCCGACGGGGGTGTAACTTCTGTTCGCGCGGCGGTAAGATCGCACACCACCCTCAACCGGGCAGGCATGGGGAACTTTCGCGAAACGCAGCTTCAGCAGTTCGTCGACTGGACAAGCGAGTGCATCCGCGGGGATGAGAAGGGCGAAGCCCAGATCTTCCTCGACCGCCTCTTCAAGGCCTTCGGCCAGCCCGGTTCCCTCGACGTTGGCGGCTCGCCCGAAATGCGCGTCCGCAAGGCCAAGGAGGACGGCGGCGGCACGAGCTTCGCCGATTACGTCTGGAAGCCCATCGTCCTCATCGAGATGAAGAAGCGCGGCGTGGACCTGTCGCGCCATTACAAGCAGGCGTTCGACTACTGGACCCGCCTCGTCCCCAACCGCCCGCGCTACGTCGTCCTGTGCAACTTCGACCGCTTCGACGTCTACGACTTCGACCGCCAGCTCGACGCCCCCGTCGATTCCGTCACCCTCACCGACCTCCCGCGGCGCTACGGCCCGCTCGCGTTCCTCTTCCCGACGAACGAGAAACCCACCTTCGGCAACGACCGCCTCGCCGTCACCCGCGAGGCCGCCGACAAGCTCGCCGAGTGCTTCAACAAGCTGCTCGTGCGCAAGGTCGATCGCGATCTCGCGCAGCGGTTCATCCTCCAGATGCTCGTCGCGCTCTTCGCCGAGGACATTGGGCTGCTGCCCAAATACCTCGTCGGGCAACTCCTCGACGACGTGAAGAAGCCGGAAGACGGGTACGACATCCTCGGCGGGCTGTTCGAGGCGATGAACGATCGCGACGGCACGCACGGCGGGCGCTACAAGGGCGTGCGCTACTTCAACGGCGGCCTGTTCGCCGAGCCCGCGCGGGTCGAGTTGTACGAGGACGAAGTCGCGCAGCTCAAGACGGCGGCGACGAGCGACTGGTCGAAGGTCTCCCCCGACATCTTCGGCACCCTCTTCGAGCACTCGCTCGGCAAGGAGGCCCGCCACGCCTACGGCGCGCACTACACCTCGCCGGTGGACATCATGAAGATCGTCAAGCCGACGATCGTTGACCCGTGGACGGAAGCGATCGAATCGGCCAGGAGCGGCAAGCGGTTGCAGGACCTGCTCGAACGGCTGACGACCCTCCGCGTGCTCGACCCCGCCTGCGGCAGCGGCAACTTCCTCTACCTCGCCTACCGCGAGATGAAGCGCCTCGAATCGCGCATCCGCGAGCGGCTCACGGAAGAATTTCCGCAGAACCAGCCGCGCCTCATCCACGTCAACGCCCGCCAGTTCTTCGGCCTCGACATCAACGACTTCGCCATCGAGCTGGCCAAGGTCACCATGATGATCGCGCGCAAGCTCGCGGTGGACGAGTTGCACATCGCCGACGAGGCGACGCTGCCGCTGGATAATCTCGACGAGAACTTTAAGGCCGTGGACGCGCTGATGACGGCGGTGGGAGCAGGCTCGGCACATTCCGGTGGCTTGGGCGTCTCGCCCGACATCT
>JBAUGM010000152.1:0-3095 GCA_049679725.1 Tepidisphaeraceae bacterium | reverse complement strand
ATTCCGCGGAGCGGCTCCGCCGGAACGCTCGGGCGCAACGCCCAAGCCACGAAAATCGCGACTTCTCGGATACGCTCGCAGGATGACAAATGCACAGGCACTGAGAGAATCGAACTCCCGACTTCTGGTTTGGAGCCAGAAATGATGCCACTTCACCAAGCGCCTGAATGTTCGACTACACCTCCCGATCCACCGCTGCCGCGACGCGCTTGATCGCCTTCATCATTTCCCCGAACGCCTTCGGCGTCATCGATTGGGCCCCATCCGTCATCGCATGCTCGGGGTCGCCGTGTACTTCGAGGATCAACCCGTCCGCGCCGCACGCGACCGACGCCTTGCACATGTCGGCCACCAGGTGCGCCTTGCCCGTGCCATGGCTCGGGTCGACGACGACCGGCAGGTGACTGCGGCGATGCAACTCCGGCACGATCGCCAGCGGCAGCGTGTTGCGAACGTAATCCTCGAACGTCCGGATGCCGCGCTCGCAGAGCATCACCTGCTGGTTGCCGCGCGCCATGATGTACTCGGCGGCCAACAGGAACTCCTCGAGGGTCGCGCTCATCCCGCGCTTCAGCAGCACGGGCTTGGTCGTCTCGCCTACCTTGCTCAGCAGGTTGAAGTTCTGCATGTTCCGCGCGCCGATCTGCAGCACGTCGGCGTACTCGACGCAGGCGGGGATCTGCTCGATGCTCATCACCTCCGTGACGATCGCCAAACCCGTCTGCTCGCGCGCCTCGGCCAGGTACTTCAGCCCCTCTTCCGCGAGCCCCTGGAACGCGTAAGGCGACGTCCGCGGCTTGAACGCCCCGCCGCGCAGGCCGCTCGCGCCCGCCTCCTTCACCGCGTGGGCGACTTCGAGCAGCTTCACCCGATCCTCCACGCTGCACGGCCCGGCGATCACGCCGATCTTCTTCCCGCCGACGCTCCCGGCCTTGCCCAGCGGGACGATGGTGCGCTCCTTCTTCATCTCCAGCGACGCCATCTTGTACGGCGCGAGGATCGGCATGACCTTGTCGACGCCGGCGATCGTCTCCAGCGCCGACTTGTCCTTGGACCGGTCATCGCCGATGACCGCCACCACCGTCCGCTCTTCGCCGACGATCACGTGGTCCTTCAAGCCCATCTCGCGCACCCGGTTCTTCACGTGTTCCACCTGTTCGGGCGTCGAGCCCTGTTTCATCACCACGATCATGACTGACCTCCAACGCTTTCTCCGTCCAACAAAAAAGCCCCAGGACTCGCGTCCTGAGGCTCCGTGTTCGATCAAAAGTATCGCCGGCTCAGAACGCGCAGTTTCCCGTGGGGCTAAAGTAGCCCTTAAACCAGTAACCGAACTGCGCGAACGAGCGGCTCATGTCGATTTCAAGCCTATCATGCGATCGGACGATGTCAAACGGACGCGGCGTCCAGGCGCCACATTTGTCATCGGCCAGACGACGGGCTAAAAACTAGCCCGCCCGTGCGATCACAACAGTTGCACGGGCACGAACGCGGGGCGTAGCTCAGCTTGGTAGAGCGCTTGGTTTGGGACCAAGAGGCCGCAGGTTCGAATCCTGTCGCCCCGACTGTGACACATAAGGATTTGCCAGTCATCGGCATGCCCGCGCAGATTCGAAAGCGGCGGCTAGCGTGCCGCCGGCGTCGTCGTGGGGTGGGCGGTGGGGTCGGCGGGTAGCGCTTCCCTCGTCGTCGGCTGGGACGTCGTGTCCGCCGCGCCGGTCGGGAAGACGGCGGGCGTGCCCTCCGTCTCGATCAGCTTCTGCACGCCGCTGTACTTCGGCGTCGGGAGTTGCTTCTGGATTTCCTTGGCGGCCACGCGCGCCTGCTGCATCTTCGCCGCCAGCTGCTTCCGCTCGCCCGACAGCTTCTCGTTGTCCGCCTCCAGGTCGTAATAGCTGGACGGCAAGTTGCCCGCGGTGAGGCGGTTGTTGATGTCGCGCCCGTAGCGGCGCGCCTCGATCCGGCGCATCTCGCGCGCGTTCGCGTCGACCTCCTGATCGATCACGCCGATTCGCGCCTGCGACGCTTCGAACTCCTCCGCCAGCTCGTCCAGCCGACCCTTCACCTGCCCCTCGGCGGCCTTGAGCTCATCGAGCTTCGCCTGGTCGACCCACGTCGAGCCCCAGCGGAACTGCCCGACCCTGGCCATCTCCAGTTGCAACTGCTCGTCCTGCTCGATGAAGCGCTTGGACGTGCGCTGCACGACCTGCCCCTTCTTCGTGTCCTCCGGCAGCGCGTACAGCGCCTCGGCGACGTTGTTCAGAATATCGCGGTCGAGCGGCGCGGCCTCCATCGCCTTGTCGTACATACTCAGCGACGCGACGTGCTGGTTCTGGCGCGAGAGGATGACGCCCAGGTTGTTGAGCGTCGGCGCGTGGTTCGGCACCTGCGCGTCGGCCGACTCGAACGCCCGGCGCGCCGCGGGCATTCGACCCGCCCGGAACTCCAGGATCCCCCGCAGGTACTGGGCGGATGCATTGTTCGGATCGACCGCCAGCGCCTTGGCGAGCACCGCCTCGGCCTCCTTGATCCGCCCGTCTTTGATCAGCTCGCGCGCTTCCGATGCGACGGCGAATGACTGATCGCGCATCGCCGCCACTTCCGCGGGCGTGAACCACGCATTGGCGATCTTCACCAGCCCCCGGCTCTGCCGATCGGTCCAGACGGCCAGGTCCTTCTGGGCCTCCTTCGCCGCCTCCGTGCCCGCGTTCTGTTCGATGAACCGGCGGTAGCGATCGACCACGTCCGCGGCCCCGTTCACGTTCTCCACGCTCCGCCGCAGCGAGTACAGCTTCTCCACCGCCGCATCCGGGCCCCTGGGCGCGGACGTCAACTCGAAGCTCTTCACTTTCTCCGGCGCGACGATCGTGACCTTCCCCTTGGCATCGGTGACGACCCACCCATCCCGCCCTTTCTTCACGTCCCCTTCCAGCCGCGTGCCATCGGAGAGGTAGACGACGTCACCGCGGATGATTGAAACGAGATAAGCGAGGGAGAACACCGCGATGGTGAGCGGCCGAGCGTTGACGACAACAACGATTCGCATGTTCACCCCGGTGCGCGTGAGCCAGTGGCGCCAATGGTGCAGACAATCC
>JBAUGM010000151.1:0-2347 GCA_049679725.1 Tepidisphaeraceae bacterium | reverse complement strand
CGAAACAAAGACGGCTCGGGCGGAGCCTCGCCCTCCCGCGGAGCCTCGCCCGCCCCAAGACGCATCCGGCCGACCGGACTTTCAGTAGTTCTCGGACCATCGGCACACTTTCCATCGCATAGGTCATCCAGCTTATCCATCCCCCCACCTTCAACGCCTCTACGGGGCCACACGACCATGGATTTTCCCCCACAAAAGCAGGCGAATGATAGAGTTGGCGGACAGGACGAAGAGCCTTCGCCCGGCACGTCGCCTGATGGTGGAAAGCAGTCTGAATATGCCAGCCCGTCGTTCCCTTCCGTGCTCGCTCCCCGTGTTCGTCGCGATGCTCTGGGCCGTGTGTCCGGCGCTGGGCGGACCGACGAGCGTGACGCCGATCGTCGGCGAGCTGGCGAGCGACGGCGCCGTGACGTTCACCATTCAGCACGTCGAAGCGCAAGCGAGCGGGATGACCACCTGGCACGAGCCGGACGTCTCGACCTCCTCCGTGACAGCCGTCTCGGGCGGCATGACGATGCTCGCCGCCCCGCAGCGCGGGAACACGGAACCGCCGATTATTGCCGCGCCGCTCCCCCCGGCGCTTCTCTCCGGGCTCATCGGCCTGGCGACCGTGTACGCGTATCGCCGCCGTCATCGGTTGCGCTGAGCCTCCCCTGTCCCTCCCCTGTCCCCGTTTCTCTCTGGAAAGCCGTGACCATCGGTCGCGCATTCTCGCGCATTGCGGTCCACCGCGCGACCACTGGTCGCGGCTTTCCAGGGTTGGCCCTATACTCCCCCGTGATGTCGAAGAAGCGGTTAGCGCGCGAGCTGGCGATGCAGGTCCTGTTCGTCTGGGACACCAACGGCGACAACAACGATGTGCTCGCCGCCCAGGTGATCAACGACGGCTCGGGCGACGACGACGTCCGCCGCACGGCGCTGGCGATGGCGGCGTCCGCCTGGAACGGGCGCGAGACCGCCGATGCGTGGGTCGTCCGCCTCGCCCCACAGTGGCCCACGCGCCGCCAACCCGGCGTCGATCGCAGCATCCTGCGGTTGGCTGTCTGGGAACTCACCGGCGCGACGGGAACCCCGCCGAAGGTCGTCATCGACGAGGCGATCGAGCTGGCGAAGGAGTTCTCGACCGAGCACAGCCCCGCCTTCGTCAACGGCGTGCTGGACGCGGTGCTGAAGGAGTTCCAGGCGTTGACGAACGGGGCGCCAAACCCGAATGACGAAACCAGAATGACGAATCAATGACCAAGCCCAATGACGAAGAGGTACGATCTCGCCTCACATTCGGGCTTGGTCATTCGTCATTGATTCGTCATTCTGGTTTCATCATTCGGATTTTCATATGCGTTTCTTCTCCAAAACCCTCGACAAGCTCAAAGGCGCCCTCAAGAAGACCGCCGCCGTCCTCAACACGGACGTGCGGACGCTGTTCGTCCCCGGCCGGCAGATCGACGATGCGTTCCTCGCGGAGATGGAGGAGAAGTTCATCCGCGCGGACATGGGCGTGGCCAACGTCGAACGGATGGTCTCGGCCGTGCGCGAGCGGTGGCGGCTGGGCAAGATCAAGAACGCCGCCGACGCCGAGGGCGTCGTGCGCGAGCAGCTCTCGGGCGGCTGGCCGGCGCAGAGCCGCGAGCTGAAGTTCGCCCAGAGCGGGCCGACGGTCATCCTCGTCGCGGGGATCAACGGCGCGGGCAAGACGACGAGCATCGCCAAGCTCGCGTGGCTGTTGAAAAACGAGATGGGCAAGAAAGTGATGGTGTGCGCCAGCGACACCTTCCGCGCCGCCGCCGTCGATCAGTTGACGATCTGGAGCGAGCGGATCGGGGTGGACATCGTGAAGCACAAGATGGGCGCCGATCCCGCCGCCGTCGCGTACGACGCGTGCGAGGCCGCCAAGACGCGCGGCGTCGACGTGCTGATCGTCGACACCGCCGGGCGACTGCACACGCAGGAACACCTCATGCGCGAGCTGACGAAGATCCGCGACGTCGTCGCCAAGCGCATCGCCGGCGCGCCGCACGAAGTCCTGCTCGTGCTCGACGCGACGACCGGGCAGAACGCCGTGCTCCAGGCGAAGAATTTCGGGCAGGCGATCAACGTGAGCGGCCTCATCCTCGCCAAGCTCGACGGCACCGCAAAGGGCGGCGTGGTGATCGCGATCAAGGAGCAGTTGAGCATCCCGGTGAAATTCATCGGGCTCGGCGAGACGCCGGCGGACATCGAGACGTTTGATCCGGAGCGTTTTGTGGATGCGTTGTTTGGGGAGCGGGCGCCGCAGGGCGCGCGCGAATGAAGCGACGCGGCTTGCCGCGGGGTTCTGTCGGTCCGACAAAATGCGCGCGGCAAGCCG
>JBAUGM010000150.1:0-1717 GCA_049679725.1 Tepidisphaeraceae bacterium | reverse complement strand
CGAGCGGGCCGCGCGACGCGGGACCGTCATCGGGCGCGACGACGGGCGGCATCGCGGGCGCAGTCGGGGCTTGGGCCTGGCTCATGGTGGAGGTGGATGATAGGCGCGGACGGAAGCCCGAATGTCGAAACCAGAATGACGAATCAATGACAAATGACGAAGCCCAAAAGCGAAGGATGACTCCTTCGTCATTGGGGCTTCGTCATTTGTTCGTCATTCTGGTTTCGTCATTCGGGCTTCGCCGCAGCGGGTCTACTTCGCCGCCGCCGGCGCTTCGCCGGCGGGCTTGGCGGTGCCACCCGTGCCCGTCGACTGGTTGATGATCAGCGTCTTCGCCTGCTCCGCCGGCAGTGCCAGGGCCCCGCGCGCCTCGGCGGCGGCGGCGCGGACGTCGAGGTTCTGCGCCTCGGCGACGGTCTTCTCCAGCGTCTGGACCTGGTCGCCCTCAAGCTGCTTGCCAAACGTCGCCGCGTTGCGCGCCAGGCTCTTATAGAGGCTGACCTTCACGTCGTCCGAGGCCTTCTCGCCCGACGCCGCGATCAGCAGTGCCGGCTGCGCGGGCTTCGCGTTGACGTGACCGAGCACGGTGCCGGCCAGCTTCACGATCTCCGGGCGCGGGTCGTTCAGCGCCGCCAGCAGCGTCTGCTCGGCGGCGGAGAGGTCGAGCACCTGGCCATTGGTCATCGCGAGGTTCGAGAGCAACTGGCCGGAGCGGGTGGCGTAGGTGTTGGCCAGTTCCGCATCCAGCGGGAGCGATGCGCCCTTCGCGCGGGCGGCGTCGATCACCGGCTTCATCGCCGCCGCGTCGGCGGCCTGCGTGACGCTGAGCATGCGGTCGTTGACGGCGCGGGCAACGTAAGGCGAGCCCGCCGTCTTCGTGACGACGATGCGGGATGCGCCGCTCAGCCGCGAGTTCTGGCTCGCGACCGAGAAGAGCCGGTCGACGTCCTGCCCGAGGTCTTCGGAAACGATGATCACGTCGACGGCCGGGAGCTGCGCGGACGCCGATACGGCCGCGTCGGCGCTGGTCGCGCCGGCGGCGGCGTAGCCCGCGCTCTTGAACCCTTCGACCATCGCGTTGACCTGATCCTGATTCGGCGCGATCACGAGCAGGCTCGGCGTGCCCGTCTGCGCCAGCGCCTCGGCCAGGAGCGGAACGACGCGATCCTGACCCTGGAACGGCTGCTGCGGCAATGCGGAAGCGAGCCCGAACGCAGACTCAAACCGCACGAGGCGGTCGGACGAGTTCATCCCGTCCACCAGCGGACCGGCTTGGCCGCCTTCGAACAGGTTGTATCGGCCGACGATCTCCTGCAGCGACTTGATCACGCGAAGCGAAACCGCCGAGTTGCGGTCGCGTAGCGACCGGCTGAGCGCGGCGTTGAGGTACTGCGGACCCGCAGACACGCCGTAGTAGTGCGCCGGCGGCTGATTCTCCGCGCGGGTCGGGTCGGTTGCGCCCTGGGGCAGTTCCGCTTCGCGCTTGTAGTTCGATGCCAGCCACAGGCTCAGCGCATCCTGCGGGCTGCCGAGTTTCAGCGCGTACTCCGCGGCGCGCATCGCCATCACTTCGTTGAAGATCTGCTGCGGGACTGCCTTGTAGGTAAGGCCCTTGTCGTTCGACCAGAACCAGACGTTCGCCGGCGTTTGCGCATCCCGAACGTCGGGCGTGATCGAGGCGTTGTCGTAGTAGAATTTCTCGGCGAGGTCGTAGAAG
>JBAUGM010000149.1:0-15985 GCA_049679725.1 Tepidisphaeraceae bacterium | reverse complement strand
ACGATCAGCTTTTCGGCGAGGGCGGCAACGACCGCCTCTACGGCGACGACGCCGGCGACGACACCCTCCACGGCAACGCCGGCGACGACCTGCTCGTCGGCCGCGGCGATGGCTTCATCGACGCGCTCTTCGGCGACGGCGGAAACGATTCGTCGATCGCGGATGACGACGACGTACTGACGAGCATCGAATCGATCGGCTGATCGCACCGACATTTCGTGCGCACGCGCGCGTCGCCGTTCCGCTCACGGAGCTATACTTTCGTCACCGATCGAGCCCGGCTGCTCGTCCGGCCGAAGCCAACCTGTTGGAGGAACGTCCATGCGCATCACCGGCCGTCGCGAAAGCGACAACGTCGAGGACCGTCGCGGCATGCCCGCGGGCAAGATGGCGGCGGGCGGCGGGCTGCTGGCGGTCATCGTCATCATCATCGCCCTGCTCACCGGCAAAGATCCCACCCCGCTCCTGCAACAGCTTCCGCAAGGCGGGCCAGGCGCCGGCAGCGCGGAGAGCGAGACGGCGCAGGTCGACCCGGCGCAGGAACCGCTCCGGCAGTTCGTGGCCGTCGTGCTGGCGGACACGGAGGACGTGTGGAACGCGGTCTTCCCGAAGCATTTCGGCCGGCCGTACGAGCAGCCGAAGCTCGTGCTGTTCACCGATCGGGTGGAGAGCGCCTGCGGCTTCGCGTCGGCCGCGACGGGGCCGTTCTATTGCCCGGGCGATCACAAGGCGTACCTGGACCTCGGTTTCTTCGGCGAGATGAAGGAGAAGTTCGGCGCGCCCGGCGACTTCGCAATGGCGTACGTCGTCGCGCACGAGATCGGGCATCACGTGCAGAACCAGCTCGGCCTGAGCGACAAGGTGCACGCCGCGCGCGGTCGCGTCAGCGACGCGGAGTACAACTCGCTGTCCGTCCGGCTGGAGCTTCAGGCCGACTACCTCGCCGGCGTGTGGGCGCATCACGCGCAGCGGACGAAGAGCATCCTGGAGTCCGGCGACATCGACGAAGCGCTCAACGCCGCCAACGCGATCGGCGACGACACGCTGCAGAAGCAGGCGCAGGGTTACGTCGTCCCGGACTCGTTCACGCACGGCACGAGCGAGCAGCGCGCCCGCTGGTTCCGGCGCGGGCTGGAATCGGGGGACGTGTCGAAGATGCAGGAGCTGTTCGACCTGCCGTACGAACGGCTGTAGGGCTCGCGCGCCGCGACACGTTCACGATCTGGATTGGAGAGCAAGAAACGGAGTGTCGCGGTCGCGCCGCGGGGCTACGGTTGCACCGGCGTCTCACATCGGGACGACGAAAGGAACGATACATGGCAACCCTGACCGCCCCGCAAGAACGACGACGACAACGACGACGATCCGCCGCACGGTTCAACCGCGATGACGACCGCTGGCAGTCGGTGGCCCGCCGCGATCGGAAGGCGGACGGCACATTCGTCTACGCGGTGAGGACGACCGGCGTCTACTGCCGCCCCTCGTGCGCCGCCCGGCTCGCGCGGCGGGAGAACGTCGAGTTCCACGCCACGCCCGCGGACGCCCAACGAGCAGGCTTCCGCGCGTGCAAGCGATGTAAGCCCAACCAACCGTACGCCAACAGCGACCACACATCCGCCGTCGCCAAGGCGTGCGCGTTGATCGTCGAGGGGGGCGATGCGCCCGACTTGCAAACGCTCGCCGACGCCGTCGGCATGAGCCCGTCGCACTTTCATCGCGTGTTCAAGTCGTTGACCGGGCTCACGCCGAAGGGTTACGCGACGGCGCACCGCTCGCGAAAGGTGCGCGACGCGCTATCTCAGAATGAATCCGTCACCGCCGCGGCTTACCACGCCGGCTTCAACTCCAGCGGCCGGTTCTACGCGACGTCCGCGAAGACGCTCGGCATGAAGCCCGCGGCCTTCCGCGCGGGCGGCGCGGGCGCGACAATTCGCTTCGCTGCGGGCCAGTGCGCGCTCGGCGCGATCCTGGTGGCGGCGTCGGAGTTGGGCATCTGCTCCATCGCACTGGGCGACGACGCGGCGGCGTTGGTGCGCGACCTGCAAGACCGGTTCCCGGAAGCAGAATTCGTCGGCGGCGACGAATCGTTCGAGCGCGTGGTCGCCAAGGTCGTCGCCTTCGTCGAGCGCCCGGCCATCGGACTGAACCTGCCGCTGGACGTGCAGGGCACGGCGTTTCAGCAGCGCGTGTGGCAGGCGCTGTGCGAGATCCCGTGCGGGACGACGACGAGCTATTCGCAGCTGGCCGCGGCGCTGGGCGAGCCCAACGCGACGCGCGCCGTCGCGCACGCGTGCGCAACGAACTCGCTGGCCGTCGCGATCCCATGCCATCGGGTGGTGCGGACGGACGGGTCCCTGTCCGGTTACCGCTGGGGAATCGAGCGAAAAGCCAGGCTGCTCGAGATCGAGCGACGATGAGGCCAGGCACAGCCGATGTCGCTTAGTCAACAGGCGTGTGAACGCGCACTGGGGGTCCGATGCTTAACGCTTAGGCAGACGATCGCGTGAAACGCATGCATCACGCCGTTGGCACCGCTGTTGTTCTGTCCACGCGGTGATGGCATTCGGCTGCACGCGACTTTTCTGTCCGATGATGGTTCTGCTCGCTTCGCTGGCGGGGTGTGCGCGCTCGCCAGCGCAAAAGTGGATCAGCGACCACGGCGGACCGCTCGCAGATTCGCATCAGCAAGCGCGAGCGCAGAGGGCGCTAACCCGTATGCGTGCGCTCGAGACGGATCGCGGGTTGTCCGTGAGCGTCGTGAATTCCGGCGACGCCGGCGGGTTCTCGTGGCGCTGCGGCGCCATCGTCGTGACCCGCGGCCTGATCGACATGCTGGACGACGACGAACTCGCCGCCGTGATCGCGCACGAGATGGGTCACCTGCACGCGAACCACCACATCGCCCCCGTCGCGTCGCTGAAAGGTTGTGCCACGGATGAGGACGCGGAGACGGCCGCGGATCTCATCGCGCGCGAGCTGCTCGACGCCGCCGGCGTGTCGAGTCGCGCGCTGCCACGCCTGCTCGCGAAGGTCGCGGGCCAACCGGGCACGGCCGAGTCTTGCCGCCGACACCTCCACAGCCGGATCGCTCGGCTCGAAGCCCTCTAAAATAGCCGGCCACGATTCTCGACCGTCGCGACCATCCAATGTCATGCTGAGGTACTCCGAAGCATCTGGCTTCACCGACGGATCGGCCGGATCCTTCGGAGTACCTCAGGATGACAACGTTCGAGAATCGTGCGCTCCCATTTTAGAATTGATACGGATCGGGATCAGTTCGCGCGCTCCGTCATCCTGATGCGCATGAGACGTCGTGCGAACCGGTTGGCAACCATCCGGAGACGGTGCCATCACTGCTCGCCAACGCTCTGTCGCGCGTCACTGAGATTCACCGTTGCTGCACGGCCCGCACAGGTGGACAATGAAACTCCCGCCCCGGCGCACGCGAAGGTCCCGTGACCGACCGGGGCTGGACACCATTTCTCGGGAGGTTCACCATGTTGAGGCTCAAATACCTCGCCGCCGCGACGGTCGTGGTCCTTGGCTCGACGGCATCCGTCGCCTCGGCCGACGACGGTTCCAGGTTCATCGTGAAACGGATCTCGGCGGGTCCCCGCCCCGCTTCCTATGTCCTCGTCCGAACGCACTCCGCCGCCGACGCCGCGCGGCCCTACGCCCTGACCGGCGACGTGGCGACGTCGAGCAAGCGTTCCGCGGTGCGCGCGACGGCAACGCATCCGAGAGGCACGCACGATCCGTACTGAGAAGCGATCTTCAAGCGAAGACGATGAGCGCCGCCAATGAACGCCGATGAACGCGGATGAGTGAATTCGAGGGCTTTCTGATCCGCGTTCACCTGCGTTCATCTGCGGCTCCTCCAGTGCTCGTTTTTCGAGATGCTCAGAATCCGTTACGCTAGTTCGTCTATGTTCGACGAACCCGAAGAAACCCCCGCCGAGCGATCGACGAACCCCACCGATCGGGCGAAAGAGAAATTCGATGAGTTCCGCATGCACGCGGAACTGGCGGCGGTATTTGAAGGGCGCCGAAAGTTCGACGCGCGGATCCTTCCCAAGCTCGATCCCGAAGTCGCCCGCGACGTCCAACGGACGGCCGCGAAGCTGGAGAAGTCGAAGATCGGCGAAACGCCCGTGATCGATCCCGCCTCAGCGCCCGAAGCGCTGCGGCTGCTCAAGCTGCCCGAGGCGAAAGACCTCACGACCAACGACTACCACATCCATCGCCGGCCCGGCGAGACGATGATCCTCCGCTGGCTCGCCGGCGAGGAGGTCGAATCGTTCTACGAGCGCATGCAGGCCCATTTCAACGCCGCCCTCACTCAGTTCCGCGAGGAGGAGCGCCAATCGCTCGGCTGGAAGCAGGAAGAGAGCACGCTGAAGTACCTCGAAGCGCTCGACAAGATCGACGTCAAGATGGCCGACCGCTACGCCCGTGACACGGTCAAGAAGCACAACATCTTCATCCTCTCCACGCAGACCGCGGACGAGATGGACATCCTGCACCTGTGCGACTACGTGATGAACGTCCCCGCCGCCGAAGTCGTCGGCCCCGCCTCCGCCCCGCCGGAGGATGGGGCGACGGAGCGCGACCGGGCGTGGTTCTTCAAGCTGTTCTCCCTGCGCGGGATGAGCGAGGGGGTGGAGCGGATGTGCTTCTTCACGTATTTGCAGAAGACGGATGAGGGCGGGTGGTGATTTGGGTCGTTTGCGATCACTTGATTATCGATATATACTTTTATCGTGTTCTATGACTTTCGATGGATCGCGTGGAACATCGGTAAGGTCGAGGGGCATGGGCTGGAGCCAACGGACGTCGAGTCCGTGGTGAACCGCGCCCGCCGGCCTTACCCGAAGCCGATCGGTAACGAGAAGTGGCTCGTGATCGGCGCAACTGAGAGCGGGCAGTTCATCGAGGTGATCTACCTGATCGACGCCGACGACGCGTTGTTCGTCATCCACGCCCGTCCACTCACGCTCAAGGAGCGCCGCCGGCGCGGGAGAAGACGATGAAGCGAAAACAGCCATTGGCTCCGTCCCTGCCCGGTCGGTTCGGTCGGATGACGCGGGAGCAGCTCGATGCCGAATCGGATCGGTACGATATCGAGTTTTCCGCCACCCGTGCCAAGCGCGTCGCCAACGCACGGCCACATCCCAAGAAGCGCGGCCGCCCGCGCAAACCTGCGGACGAGAAGGCCGAGCGCGTGCTGATCACGATGGATCCGCGCCTGCTCGCCGCCACGGACGCCGCCGCCGACAAGCAAGGCCTCACCCGCGCCGGCCTGATTCGCGAAGCCGTTCTCGACTGGCTCGCCCGCCGCCCGCGCCGGCGGAAGAGCGCTTGATCGATCGACAGTCATGGCAATTTCCGATTTCACCGCGGTTATCAAGATTCGCGACGGCAACCCGTACGTCCTCGTCAGCGCCGCCCGCGCGAATGCCCTCAAACTGGGCTGGCGAAAGCCACTTCCGGTCCGGGTTCGCATCGATGGGAAACCCGCCAGCGCATGGCGCATCAACATGATGCCGGCCGGGGATGGAAGCTTCTACCTCTACCTGCACGGCGACGTTCGAAAGGCCTCCGGGACAGCCGTGGGCGATCGCGTGCGCGTGGAGATCGAGTTCGACGCGCGCTACCGGAACGGCCCGCAGCATCCGATGGCTCGATGGTTCAAGCAACCACTGGCCGCGAACCCGGAAGCGATGAAGAACTGGAAAGCGCTGATCCCGAGCCGCAGGAAGGAAATCCTCCGCTACTTCTCCTGGCTCAAATCGCCGGAAGCGCGTGCCCGAAACGTGCAGAAGGCCCTCCACGTACTGTCGGGCGGCGCGGGCCGATTCATGGCGCGGGCGTGGAGGAACGGATCGTAACCGGGCTGCGCTTGGGGGCGTGGTTTCTTCAAGCTGTTCTCGCTGAGAGGGATGAACGTGGCGGTGGAGCGGATGTGCTTCTTCACATATCTACCGAAGATGGATGAGGGCGAGTGGTGAACCGCGCGCTGAGGGTGACCAGGCAACGGCGCGGTACCATGGTCTAACGATGCATGATCTTACGGGCGCTATTCGGCAGTTCGATGCGACAGAAGCCAATTTGAGGCGGCTGGGCGAACTTTGGAAAGAGATCGAAGCCCTGATTCCCCAGGGGATGGTGATCGATACCAGTAGTCCCGATGCGCTTCGTTACGCAACCCTGTGCCGCACATTCAGGCACATCCGCCAGGCACTGCCCAAAGTGGACGGGTTCGAACTCGTGGATGATCTTTTGGATCTCGACGCGATCTTCATGAACCGCATGGATGCAAAAGAGTGCGGAGAGATATCCGCTGAGATCAATGTCGAGCGCCTAATCCTCGCTCAAGGTGAGACGCTTGAAGAATACCGCTTTCGATTTGCAGCACAGCGCCGCACGCTTGTCCGCGGAGCCATGACCAGGGCGATCGGGGCGGTGGATACCGCGCTATCTTCCTTGCGCGGCCGTGCGGTCCAGAACCATGCCGCGAAGATCGAAGGTTTGGATTGGGAGGCGCTTAACCAGGCTATCGCGGAGATTAGCGTTCTCTGTGGAACTGCCGTGAAGTCACCTCCACGCTGGAGCGATCTCCACAGACACTTGCATTTCGGGATGGCTGGCGATCTTTACGACATCATCACTCTTGATTGGCCACCTGCGAAAGAATCGCTTCAAGCTGAAATGTATGGGCCGGATGACCCGATTCCGGTCGAGGTTGCGGATCTTGGCGCACTGGTAAAGGCTGCCCCAACAGGTCCCGTTGTCACGGCACTCAAATGGGACACAATTAATGATGAGGACTTCGAGCGCTTGGTTTACAACCTTGTCTCAGACGCAGTCGGCTACAGCAACCCTCAATGGCTGACGCGCACCCATGCTGCAGATCGTGGTCGCGACATTTCCGCGACCAAGACGATCGATGATTCACTAAGCGGCTCACGAGTACTGCGCGTCATCGTTCAGTGCAAGCATTGGCGGACTCGCAGCATCGGCATGGAAGAGATTTCGAAGCTCGTCAATCAGATGAGCCTCTGGGAACCGCCAACAGTCGATGAGTTTGTGATCGCTTCGACAGGCAGGTTTGCATCGGACGCAGTGGACTGGATTGAGAAACACAATCATGGTCGCAAGCCGCCATTGATCGCGATGTGGCCGGACAGTCACCTAGAGTCACTACTGGCGGCGCGACCTCACGTCGTCGCGCAGTTTCGCTTGCGATAGACAAATGGGAAAAGGGGGACACTGGAGACTGCTACTTATTCCGAGCCGGATTTCCTCGCCGCGTCCACCAGCGCGCGGATCGCCCAGCGCTTCACCTTTCGCGCCTCGGCGTCGTCCAGTTGCAGGACGTCCTTGAACACCACCATCGCTTCCGTCCCGATGATCAGGGCGAGGGCCTTGCTCAGCGTCTTTAGGGCGGCGGGTTTGAACTGATTGCGCGCCGGCGCGAGGGCGGCCTCGATCAGGGGTGTGCGGCGGTTCTGGCGCGCGGGCAACCCTTTGCCGACCTCGCCACGGACGGCGCGTTCGAGCGAGTGCACCAGCATCATGCGGAGCGGCGCCTCGTTGGCGAGGATCATGTCGTGGAGGGCGGCGTCCACGCGCTCCACGCGTGAAACCGGATCATCGGAAGAACTGCCGGCGAAGAGGTCGGCCGCCTCGGGGGTCGCGACGTCGAGCGACGCCTCGAGGTGAAGCGCCTCGACGGTCGGGAAATAGCGGTACGCGGTGGCGCGCGACACGAGCGCTTCGGCGGCGATCTCCTCGAGGCTCGGCTTGCGGCCCTGCTTCATGAGCCGCGCGGCGGCCTGAAGAAGGTCCTTTCGCGTGCGCCGCCGCTGATTGGGCCGTCCGTTCTTGTCGGGGTCGGTCATGTCGGGTTCCGTGCGTCAGCCCTGGGGCAGTTGCCGGATGACGGCCGCGAGGTCGATCCACACCTGCTCGCGTTTGATGTCGCCGTTGTCGGCGAATTCGACGACGTGCAGCAGGCGGAACTCGAGCGGGCGGCCCTTCCCGTTCAGCCCGAACGGCTTGCCCGGCGCCGTCCCCCGCCAGAGTGATTCGTCGATGAGGAAGTCTTCGCCGTAAAGCCGCCGGACGCACTCGACCTTGCTCTCGGACAGGTCGGCGAAGAGCGTCTCGTAGAACGTGCGAGCCGCCGCCCGGCCGTGCGACGGACCCGAAGGCCAGCCGACCACGTCGTGCTCCGCCTCGGGCGCGAGCGTCGCCAAAACCCCCGCCACGTCGTCCCGGGCCTCGAAGCCAAAGTGCTGGTCGATCTTCCGATCCATTTCCTCGCGCGTTATCGCCATGATCAGGTCCTCTTGTTGGGCGGGCGTGCAAACGCCGACGGGCGGCATGATAATGAGACAATAATCTCATTTCAATACAGAAATCTCATCGGCCGCTGAAGGTGGCGGGCGTCAGCGCCTATGTTGTTTCGCGTGAAGGGCTTCTGGCCGGCCGGTTCGTTACGCAACCGCCAGAGTTCGCGGCGGCGACGCCGGGCCGTGGTCGATCCCGGTGAGCATGAGCATCGCGGCGCAGGACGGAGTCACCCTACCCGCCGGCGATGGCGCCGATGATGAAGAACGGCTCCTTGCCCGTCGCGACCGCATCCGGCAGCGGCGCATCCGGCGCTTCGTGCGACCAGTCTTCCTCGCAGGCGAAGAAACGCACGAGCGGCCGGCGCTTCTGCGTGCCGTGCTCGCGGATGGCGCCAACGAGCGGTGGGTATTTCGCCTCCAGCGCATCGAGGATCGCGCGCTGCGTGGCAAGGCCGGAGACTTCGACCTGCACCTCGCGCGGGGCGCTGGCCAGGGATTGCAGGTGTTGGGGGAGGATGATGCGGATCATGGTGCACTCAGGTACTCGTAATCTTCATCGTAATCTTTCTTCTCCGCAACCGATGGCTCGGCCTTCCTCTCACGTATCCGACCGCGGCACCGCCGGGCGGCGGGTGACCTCGAACATGTCGCCATGCGCCACGGCCGTGATGTTGCCGAACTCATGGATAAGCTTTCGGTAGGCCGCCGCCACCGGGCGCGGGTTGCGGTCCAAACAATAGAGCCCGCAGGCGTTGACGCGGCCGTGCTTCTCCGTGAGCTGCGTGTCCCAGTCGATCTGATCCACCAGGCTGTACCAGGTGAAGCCGAGGACGGGGATCCCATCCCGCCGCATGCGCAGCACGTTGGTCCACTGCTTCCAGAGCCACTGCACGTTGAGATGGGGGTGGGGCGTATTGGTTTCCGTGTGCATGACCGGCTTGTAGTAGCGGTGATAGTAGCGGAGCGTGATCAGGTACCACCCCAGCACGTCTTCCCCGTAGGTGAGGGTCCCGTCGGGCAGCAGGAGCTTTTCGTTGTGCCCGTAGTAGTCGTTCCCCATGATCTGGAAGCCGGCCGGAGAGGACTTCATGAACCACATGAACTCCTCGCGCGTCATGCCGTTGTCCTGCATGAAGATCAGTACGTCGGCATCCGGGCTCTTGGAGTACAGCAGGTCCAGTGACAGAAAGATCAGCTTGTTGCGCAGCTTGACGTCGTGAGACGGATTGGCGCTGACGTGATGGGTGTACTCCGCGGACTCGCTCTGGACGATGATGGCGTTGGGCGTGTGACGCACGATGGCGGCGCTGGCCAGGAGATTTGCGGCGACCAGATGTTTCAGGGCCGTCACGAATCCATGCGTTGTCTGCAAGCGCTCGTTCCATCGACCGTCCCAGCCGCTGTTGCGCGCCGCGACGTAGATCTCGTTCACCGGCGTGTAGCCGCGCACCCATGGATAGCGCTGGGCGACGGCGCCGGCGTAGTTGGCGAAGTGCAGCGGCATCTCGGGGTTCTGGAAATCGCCCATCCAATCCGGCACGCCGAAGTGCAGCAGGTCGAGAATGGGCGTGATGCCCAGACGCTTGATTTCGCCCAAGGCTTCGTCCGCGAACGACCAGTCATAGCGGTCCGGGCCGAGGTGGACGAGATGGTTGGGCAGGCCGTAGCGCAGGCAAGGCGTGCCCAGTTCCTTCACCAGGTGAAGATCGTCGCGCCAGCGTTCGTAGTGGCCGCACTCCTGAAGCAGATCACGACGGAGGCGTCGGCCCTGTGGATCGACGACCAGCGGATTGGAGCATTCGATCCCGGTGGCGAAGGCGAAATCCCAAGCCCGCTCCCCGGATTCGCCGCCGGGCTTCACGCCCTGCGCCGCGGGTCCGCCACATCCCGTTCGCGGGAGCGGGCCGTCGATGCCATGTTGCCTCAGGGTTTCCAGAAAGCTCGTGGCCATGATTCATCCATCAGGTTACGCCTGGGCGAACGATTCCTGCATCCCCTTGTCGATCTGTTCTGGCGTGAGATCGCGGACGTGCGTCGCAATCGACCACGAGTGGCCGGACGGGTCGGTCACGACGCCGTAACGGTCGCCCCAGAACATGTCCTGCGGCGGCATCTTGACCGTGGCGCCCGCGTCCTGCGCGCGCTTGATGGCGGCGTCGCAATCCTCGACATAGCGGTGAATGGTGACCGGTGTCCCGCCGAGGGCTTTGGGTGACTGTGACTTGCCCTCGCAGAACTCGGGGAAGTCGTCGGCGAGAAAAACAGTGCTGTCGCCGATACGGATCGCGGCGTGCATGATCTTGTTGCCGTTGGGCGCGGGCATGCGGCAGATCTCTTCGGCGCCAAATGCCTTCTTGTAAAACTCGATGGCGTCCGCGCAGCGGTCGCACACGAGGTGCGGGATCAGGCCTTCTTGTCCGGCTGGAATGGGTCGGCTCATGGTCAGTCTCCTTGGTTAGAGGTCAGATCAAGTTTGGGCGTCTTAAGACTTGGCACTATCGCAGCGTCTGCACTTCGACCGACAGCACCGCGGGCAGATCGCGTACGATCGGCAACCAGCGATCGCCAGCGTCGCGCGAGGCGTACACCTGCCCGCCTGTCGTGCCGAAGTACACGCCGCACGGGTCCAGCGAGTCGACCGCCATCGCGTCGCGGAGGACGTTCACGTAGCAGTCGCTCTGCGGCAGTCCGTTTGTGAGCGCTTCCCACGCGTTCCCGCCCGTGCGGCTGCGGTAGACGCGGAGCTTTCCTTCCGGCGGGTAATGCTCGCTGTCGCTCTTGATGGGCACGACGTAGATCGTCTGTGGCTCGTGCGCGTGGACGTCGATGGGGAAGCCGAAATCGCTGGGCAGGTTGCCGCTCACCTCGCGCCAGTTGTCGCCGGCGTCGTCGCTGCGCATGACATCCCAGTGCTTCTGCATGTACAGCACGCTCGGCCGCGACGGGTGCATCGCGATGCGGTGGACACAGTGGCCGACCGGGGCGTCGGGGTCAGGGATGTGTTCGGAGCGCAGGCCGTGGTTGATCGGTTTCCACGTCTTGCCCGCGTCGTCGCTGCGAAACGCGCCGGCGGCGGAGATGGCGATGAAGATGCGATTGGGATCGCTCGGGTCGGGCAGGATCGTGTGCAGGCACATCCCGCCGGCGCCGGGCGCCCACTTGGGGCCTTCGCAGTCGCGAAGACCTTTGAGCTCGTTCCACGTCTGTCCGCCGTCGGTCGTGCGGAAGATCGCGGCGTCCTCGACGCCGGCGAGTGCGGCGTCGGGATCGGTCAGCGACGGCTCGATGTGCCAGACCCGCTTGAACGCCCACGGGTGCGGCGTGCCGTCGTACCATTGGTGCGTGCCGGGGTCGCCATCGTAGGCGAACTTGTTGCCGACGGGCTCCCACGTCTTGCCGCCGTCGTTGGAACGCTGGATCTGCTGGCCGAACCAGTCGCTGGTGACGGATGCGTAGATCCGGTTCGGATCGATCGGCGAGCCCTTCACGTGGAAGATTTCCAACCCCGGAAAGTGCGGGCCGGCGACGTCCCATCGCTCGCGCTTGCCATCGGACGTGAGGACGAACGCGCCTTTGCGCGTGCCGACGAGGACTCTGACTGCGCTCATCTCGCTCTTCCTTTCTCGTGTCACAACTCTCAGCTCAGAGCGTGTTTAAGAACCCGCTTTCTTTTCGTGGCATGGGTTTTCAACCCATGCTCTTCCGAAAATGCACGGGTTGAAAACCCGTGCTACGAGACTTCGTAGAACACGCTCTCAGGACGACAATCCTCTGACTACCGCTGCTCGTACGCCTGCTTCAACGCGTTGATGTCGATCTTGGTCATCCGGAGCATGGCTTCCATCACCCGCTTCGACTTCGCGGCATCCTTGTCCGTCAGCAGCTTGAACAAGACGGAAGGGATGATCTGCCAGGAGAGCCCGAACTTGTCCTTCAGCCAACCGCATTGCGACGGCGCACCGCCGCCTGCCGTGAGCTTCTTCCACAGGTCATCGACCTCCTGCTGTGTTTCGCAATTCACGAACAACGAGATGGCTTCGGTGAACTTGAAGTGCGGGCCGCCGTTGAGCGCCATGAATTCCTGGCCCTCGAGTTGGAAGGTGCCGGACATGACCGTTCCCTTGGGTCCGGGACCCGCGTCTCCATAGCGCGCAACCTCGAGGATCTTCGAGTTCTTGAAAATGGAGACGTAGAAGTTCATCGCCTCCTCAGCGTTGTTGTCGAACCAAAGGAACGTGGTGATCTTCTGCCTGCTTGACACGGGTGTCCTTCCTGAATTTGCTTCTCAAACCTGCTGCATCCCCTTCGGGTCCATCCAGAAGATCTCCCAGATGTGGCCGTCGGGATCCTGGAAGCCGTGCTGGAACATGAAGCCGTAGTCCTTCGGCTCGGCGTACGTGCTCCCGCCAGCGCCGAGGGCGGTCTTCACCAGCTCGCTCACCTTCTCGCGGCTCTCGCAGGAGAGGGCGACGAGCACCTCGGTGCTCTTCGTGGCGTCGGCGATTGGCTTGGGTGTGAACGTCTTGAACTTCGCCTCGGTCAGGAGCATTACGTAGATCTCCTCCGACACGACCATGCACGCGGCCGTCTCGTCGGTGAACTGCGGGTTGTTCTTGAAGCCGAGCTTGTCGAAGAAGCCCATGGACTTCTTGAGATCCTTGACGGGGAGGTTGACGAAGATCTTGGTGGACATCGGTGTTTCCTTTCTCAGGTGATTGGACGCTTAGGCGCGACGCAAGGGGATGAGGGCGCGCAGCCGCGGCTCGCGCAGGTACACGCCGAGCCAGATGATGATGCCGAAGATCACGTGCGTGAAGACCGGCTCGCCGATGCGGACGTGGGTCGCCATCGCGCCGCCCATGTAGCCGGTCAGCAGGATCGCGCCGAGGACGGCCGTGCGCGGGAAGAGGTAAATCAGCGTGCACGACAGCTCGAGGATCCCCAGGGCCAGGGCGAGGTGCGCGGGCCAGCCGAGGTGCGCAAACCCTTCGACGACGTCCTGGGGCTTGACGAGCTTCATCACGGCGCTGAATACCAGCAGGAGCGACGGCAGCACGCTGAGGACCCAGCCGATCCAGTACGCGGCCTTCGAGACGCGAACGGTTTTTGCCTTCGACTCATAGTCGAGTGCCTCGGCCGTTGGTTCGATTGCGGGGTTCATGTCTTGATCCTTTCTTTAGCCAACGTTTCGCAGGGGAATCAGCTCGCGAAGCGAGCGGTCACGTAGAAGCAGTCCGCCCCAGATCAGCGCGCCGATGACCGTTGCGAAGATGACGGGAAAGGCGCCGTCCTCGACGCGCACGTGCGTCGCGATCGCGCCGCCGAGGTAGCCGGTGAGCAGCACCGCGCCGAGCACGGCCGTCGCCGGGATCGCGTAGAGGAGCGTGCACGCGATCAGGACGATCCCGAGCGGGACGATCACGCTCGCGGGGTAGCCGAGTTGCACCGTCCCCGTCACGACCGGTTCCGGTTTGAACAGCTTGGCTACGCCGTCCATGAGCAGGAACAGCACCGGCAGCGCGCTCATAGCACGGCCGGTCCACAGCGCTTTCTTTGAGACGGGTCGCATGGTCCTTCCTTTGTGTCTTGTCTTGCAGGCACTCACGCCTTTGCGACGTAGGCCCCGAGGCGTTCCAGGCATTCGGTCCACCCGCCGCGATGGGCGTCGCGGTCGTCGACCGTTTTAAACACAGCCTGGTGGAGCGTGAGCGTCGTCTTTCCATCGTGCTCGGCGAGCGTCACCGTCACGAGCGATTCGTTCGTGAGGTTGCCTTCGGCGTCCTCGCGGTGCCAGGTGAACGCGAGGCGCTGCGGCTCGTCGATTTCCTGGTACGTGCCCCACACCCAGTGATCGGCGCCGTCCGGCGCGCGCATGCAGAACCGGTAGCCGCCGCCGACGGCGAACTCCACTTCGCAGTACGGGAGCGTGAAGTCCTTCGGTCCCCACCAGCGAGCCAGGCGCTCCGGATGCGTCCAGGCCTTGAAGACGAGGGCGCGCGGCGCATCGAACGTGCGCGTGATGACGAGCACCCGATTGGCCGGCGGCGCTTCCGTTCGGTTCGGTGCGACCATCGCTCAGCCCCTCGCCTTCGCCAGGTAGGCGGTGAGTTGCTCGAACGTCCCCGTCCAACCCATCTTCATGCCGTCGCGGCCGGCCTCGAACGTCTTGCGCTCTTCCGGCGTCGCGTCGATCGGGATCCAGCGGATGGTGACGATCGTCTTGCCGTCCTTCTCCGTGAACGTCGTCGTCGTCAGCATCTGCTGCGGCCAGTCCGGGGCCATCGGGTGACGCCCGAGTCCGCCCTTGGCGTCGGAGAAGGCGTTGATCCAGACGAGGCGCTCCTGCGGGACGATCTCGCGATAGGTGAACTTGCCCCACATCTCCATGCCGTCCGGCCCGCGCAG
This sequence comes from Tepidisphaeraceae bacterium, assembly GCA_049679725.1. Lineage (GTDB taxonomy): Bacteria > Planctomycetota > Phycisphaerae > Tepidisphaerales > Tepidisphaeraceae > DASYWJ01. The sequence continues at coordinate 1,226 of JBAUGM010000149.1, read as the reverse complement.
GCAGTAGTGAAAGACGCCGCCAGGACGGAAGTCGAGCGTGGCCGTCGACATGGTGAACCCCTTCGGGCCGAACCATTCCATCATCCGCTCGCGTTCGGTCCACGCCTTCCAGACCAGCTCGCGCGGCGCATCGAACTCGCGCGTGATGACGAACTCCTTGCCATCGTAGGTCGCGAGGGCGACGAGGCGGTCGATGCTCTCACCCCACCCGTGATAGAAGCCCATCTCCTCGTGCTTCTTCCGGTTCTCGCTCGTCCAGTGCAGGGCCCGCGCGGTGTACTTCGTCTTGCCGCCGGGGAGCGGGTCGAACGTCGTGACGGCGGTGAAGAACGCATCCGGGTGCGGCTCCCAGCCGGGGTCGAAGGCATCGGTGAAGACGATGCGCTGCGGCTCCGTCACTTCGAGAAAGACGCCGCGCGTCGGGTACTCGTTGCCCTCTGGGTCGCGCATCACCGTGCGCAACGCGCCGCCGGCCTTGAGGTCCATCTCGCACACCGGGGTCGTCATGCCGTGCGGGCCCCACCATTCCTTGAGTCGCTGGGTCCACGCATTGAACACGCGCTCGGGCGGCGCGTCGATGGTGCGGGTGATGACGAGTTCTCGATCGTTCTTGCTCGCTTCAGACATCTCGCGATTCTCCGCTGATAGACGTTCGTTGCTCATAGTCGCTGCCGGCCGCCTATTGTTTCCTCGCCGTCTCGACGACGGATTTGAGTTTGCGCTGATCCCCGCTCGAACACCGCTCCCTGGGCGCAGGGAGAGGGGACAAGAGCGGGATCCACAGTTTCGCCACGTACTCCGCGAGACGGCCCAGCGTCTGTCACTTGCGGCGGACATCCTTCTTCTCCGTCTTCGCTTGTTGCTGTTGCTGAAGCACCTTCAGGTACTCGTCCAGCCGATCGAAGCTTTCTTCCCAGAACCGGCGGTATTCCTCGACCCAGTCGGCAACTTCGCGGAGGGGCGTCGCCTTGATCCGGCATGGCCGCCACTGCGCCGTTCGCCCGCGCTCGATGAGGCCGGCCCGTTCCAGCACCTTGAGGTGCTTCGAAACCGCCGGCAGGCTCATCTTGAACGGCGAGGCCAGGTCGGTGACCGACCGCTCGCCGTGGGCGAGCCGCCCAAGAATGGCCCGTCGGGTCGGATCGGCCAACGCTGAAAACGTGGCGCTGAGTTGGTCCGTCGGCATCGGCACTTCACCACATGGTTAATTAACCTAATGGTAAACT
>JBAUGM010000148.1:0-1613 GCA_049679725.1 Tepidisphaeraceae bacterium | reverse complement strand
CGAAGTGCGCGAAGATGGACGCGAAAGGAAAGTCATGTCCGTCTTCGCGATTTGCTTCGCGGACTTCGCGACCTTCGCGGTCGCCTTTGGCATCCGACCCCGCCTTGACCACCATTTCACAGCAGGGAGCCTTGGCGATCTGAGGGATCTCGGGTTCGCCAGTCACCTGTGAGCCCGAGATCCTTCGACTCGTTAGACTCGCCTCAGGATGACGTAACCCAAACTTGAGGCGCGCCGATCACGCCTGAGCGGCATCACTTCTTCCACACGAAGATCGCCAGCAGGTCGACGATGAACAGCAGCACGATCGTCGCCTCCAGGATCAGCATCCAGCGGTTGTTCTGATCGGCGCGCAGGATCTGGTAGAGGTCGTCGAGCGTCTTGAGCTTCTCGTCGATCGTGCGATGCCAGTCGCCGAGGTGGAAGCGGTCGGACAATCCCTTGTAAATCCGGGCGAGGTGCCAGTCGCCGAAGAACTTGGTGATGTTGGAGAGCTCATCGGACAAGCGCGCCAGGTCGACGCGGATCTCGCGCAGCTCGCGCTGCACCCCCGCCGATGCCCAGGAGCGCACGCGCCGCGTTCGTAAATCCTGGTACGAGCGTAAGACCGCGTCGTCGAGGATCCGGTCGTACGCCTCCAGCTCCGCCAGTTGCAGGTTCGCCAGCTCCATGATGTAGAGGATCTCGTCGACGTACTTCGGCTCGTCGACGATCAGCGCGGCGTCCCAGTCGATGACGACCACGTCCTTGTCGTAATAGCTGAAGTGCTTGGCCGTCGACTCGTCCGCCTCCTGCTCGGAGAGGTGCTGCGGGTCGGGCTCCTCCGTGAGCAGCGATGCGATCTCCCGCCGGCGTGTGTGCATCCACGATTCGGTGCTGATCGTCGAGGAAGGGGTACGGGAGGGCGAGGCTCCTGCCGAGCCGCGCCTTTGTGTTTCCATCAGGGAGGACGGCTCGGAAGACGGCTCGGCGGGAGCCTCACCCTCCCCGTCCCCTCCGGGCGCGACGATCGGCGCGTGAATGCAGAAGACGGTGTAGGCCTCTTCATCGCCGAGCTGCTTCACCGGGCGGATCGCGTACGGCTCGAGCGCGCGGCGCACGTCTTCGGCGAGCTGGCGGACTTCGTCGTAGAGGTACGTGCCGTCCGAGAACCGCAAATCGTGATACGCCACGAGGTCCTCGACCCGACCCGCCTGGAACGGCACGCGCACGGTGATGCTGATCGCGCCGACGGGCAGGAACTTCACCGTCCGATCGATCCACACGCGCCCGCCCGGCCCCAGCCGCTCGAGCGGCGGGAGGCGGATCATCTGCGGGCGATAGAACGAGAGCTGGCGCGGGGCGCGCTTCGACGCGTCCACCACGAACTGCCCGATCGGCTGACCGAGCAACTCGGGCACGGGCAGACGCGGGAGCTCATACGCGATGTCGAAGGCGTAGAGGTAGACGACCTCCCCCGACAACCGGTTCACGCGCGGCGAAGGGGTTGCGGAGTGGACGACGGGCTCGACCTGGTCCAGCGACCGCGTCATACCCGCAATTCTAGCACCCGCGGACGCCGGCAGCGCCCGTGAAGCGCCGCTGCTTGCGGCGGGTTCTCTTCATCCGAACGT
>JBAUGM010000147.1:0-3941 GCA_049679725.1 Tepidisphaeraceae bacterium | reverse complement strand
GCGGCAGCTTCTGGATGGAGGTCCGGAGCGCTGCGCCAAGAAACTCGGCGAGGAGGCCGTGGAGATTGTCATCGCTGCCGTTCACCAGGATGATGCGGCCCTGAAGGCCGAGGCCGCGGATCTGCTCTATCACTTGCTCGTGCTATTGGAGGTACGTGGCATCCCCCTTGCCGACGTGCTCGCAGTTCTGGATGCGCGCGCTGGTACGTCCGGGCTCGACGAGAAGGCGGCGCGCAAATCGTAGCGGTGCGATGGGGAGCCGGTTGCGGTTCGGCTCCACGACGCCGCGAACGATCCTGACAGACCCTGGGAGTTGGCGTAGTGCAGGAATTGGTAGTCGAGGCGACCGCGATGAACGCTGCGGCTCTGGCATCACTGCAGTATTCGCCATATCGCCATTTTTCCCGCGAGGATTGGGCGCGCCTGCGCGAAGACACGCCAATGACGCTGGTCCCACGCGATCTGGATTCGCTTTCGGGCGTCATCGACGAATTGTCCATGTCCGAGGTCGAGCAGATCTATCTGCCCCTCTCCCGGCTATTGAACCTTTACGTCCGTGCCTCGCAGGAGCTGCATGCCGTTACCTCGCGCTTTCTCGGCCGCAAGGACGGGCGCGTTCCCTTTATCATTGGTTGTGCCGGGTCGGTCGCGGTCGGCAAGAGTACGACGGCACGCGTCCTTAAGGCTCTGCTCGCGCGCTGGCCGGATCACCCCCGCGTCGACCTCATCACGACAGATGGGTTCCTCTTGCCGAATTCTGAGTTGGAGGCGCGGGGCCTCATGCACCGCAAGGGCTTCCCCGAAAGCTTCCATCTGGCCGCGCTGTTGAATTTCCTCGGCGACGTGAAGGCCGGAGTGGAGCGGGTCGCGGCGCCCGTCTATTCCCACTTCCATTACGACATCATGCCGGATCAGGAGATCGTGGTTGAACGTCCCGACATCCTCATCGTCGAGGGCCTGAACGTCCTGCAGCCCGCGCGACTGCCGAAGGACGGCCAAGCCATCCCGTTCGTTTCGGATTTCTTCGATTTCTCGATCTATATCGACGCCGACCCGAACGTGATCGAGAGCTGGTACGTCTCCCGCTTCATGCGCCTGAGAAAGACGGCATTCCGCGATCCCGCAGCCTACTTCCACCGGTACGCGCAATTGTCCGACGACGACGCCGAGGCCCGCGCCTACGAAATCTGGTCGACCATCAATAAGATCAACCTGGAGGAGAATATTCTCCCCACGCGCCAGCGCGCCAAGCTCATCCTGAAGAAAGGCCCAAGCCACCGCATCGAAGGCGTGGCGCTCCGCCGAGTTTGATTTTGTCGTTCGCCGGCAGCTCACAACGTAGCAACCGTGTTTCTACGCGGTCGCCAACTTGGGATTGAATTTTGTTTGGGTCTTGATGATGGCGTTCATGATCGAGACCAGCTTGCCGATGCAAGCGACGATCGTTTGTTTGTGAGATTTTCCTTTTGCGCGCAAACGCTCGTAGAAAATCTTGAGGATCGGATTGCATCGATAGCCGGTTTGGGCGGCCATATAGAGGGCTTGGCGCAGGGGAGCCCGCCCGCCTTCGATATGGCGTTGGCCTGTGATGCCGCCCGAATCGGAGTTGAAGGGCGCGACGCCGACGAGAGCCTTGAGCACGCTTGTCGAGCGGCGTCCGAGTTCGGGCAGCTCGGCAATGACCGTCGCACTGGTTGCCGCCGCGACGCATGGAATGCTCTCGAGCAGATCCCGGCGCGCACGCATCGGCTCGCAAGCCCCGATGTGCTCGGCGATGGCGTCCTCGATGCGCTCGATCTCGTCGCCGAGCATCTCGATGACCCGCTCGACGCTGGCCCTGATGTCTTTCTCGATAATCCTGGCGCGGTGGTTCTTCTCGGCGACGCGGGCCTCGACGAGCTGCCGGCGACGCAGGGAAAGGGCTTTCAATCGGGCTTCTTCCTTGCTCGGCAGCGTGGTGATGCGAGGCCTTGCACGCTCTCCGAACAAGGCGAGCACGCGGGCGTCGATCGGGTCGGTCTTGGCGAGGCGGCCGATGCCTTTGGCGAAGTGACGGACCTGGCGCGGATTGACGCGCGCGACCGGCACCTCCTCTGCGGCCAGCGCCGCCATGGCGACGAGCTCGTAGCCGCCGGTGGCCTCGACGACAGCCAGGCGTGCGCCGATTTTGGCGAGATGGCGGGCGAGCTTGCGGGCCTCCGCCTTGGTGTTGGCAAAGGACGAGGCCTTGTAGGAGCCATCGGCATTCAGCACGGCCACGTCGAGCGTGGTGGATGAGATGTCGATGCCGATGATTGGATATGATAGCGTCAAGTCGAATCCACCCTTGTTCTTGCGAGCTGCGGGGAGTTGGCGCTCCCGGCGCTCAGTCAACCGTTCGGATTCAACGCGAGTACTGGCCGGCCGGGGATCAAGCTACGAGGTGATCTCGCGATCGAGGTCGGGACGATCTCCCGTCCGGCCCCCTTCCTCTCGCATGATTCCGACAAACAAGGTCGGGTCGAGCCCTGCCCGTCGATGCAGAGCATCGCTCCGCGATGACGCGAGACCCGACAACTAGAGTCTTTCCGCTGTTGATGGAATCGCGGGGTATTCCCAAATCAGTCGCGATCTGATTCAAGCTGCCTGCTGGAGGTGGAGGCCAGCAGGCATGGCTCGACCCTATTCCCTCGATCTCAGAGAACGTGTCGTCGCCCAGGTGGCGCGCGGGATGACCCGCGAGCAGGTGGCCGATCTCAATGGCATCGTCTCGTCGACCGTGACCAAGTGGTGCCATCGTCAGCGCGAAACAGGCAGTCCTGCGGCCAAGGCGATGGGCGGCAAGCGGCCCCGCAAGCTCGAGGACGAGCGCCCATGGCTGCTGGCGCGGATCGCCGAGAAGCCCGACCTGACGCTGCATGCGCTGCTCGCGGAGTTGTCGGCCCGTGGCGTGACTATATGTTGCGACACGCTGTGGCGGTTTTTGCGCCGCGAAGGCATCAGCTTCAAAAAAAACCGTGCACGCCAGCGAGCAGGATCGGCCTGACGTGGCCCGTCGCCGGGTCTTGTGGCGGCGCGTTCAGCCGCGTCTCGATCCGGCCCGCCTGATCTTCATCGACGAAACGTGGACGAAGACGAACATGACGCGCACCCGAGGCTGGTGGCGGCGTGGCGCCCCGCTCATGGCCAAGGTTCCGCACGGCCATTGGCGGACCATGACGTTCCTGGCGGCGCTGCGCTCGGACCGGATCACCGCGCCCTGCGTCCTCGACGGCCCGATCAACGGGGAGACCTTTCGCGCCTGGGTCGAGCAGTTTCTGGTGCCGACGTTGAAGCCCGGCGACATCGTCATCATGGACAACCTCGGCTCGCACAAGGGCGCCGAAGTGCGGCGCCTGATCCGTGCCGCCGGTGCGCGACTGCACTTCCTGCCGCCCTACTCGCCCGACCTCAACCCGATCGAGATGGTCTTTGCCAAGCTCAAGGGGTTGCTGCGCAAGGCCGAGGAACGAACGCTGGAGGCCGTCCGCGAACGCATCGGCGCGCTGCTCGCAGCCTTCGCACCCGACGAATGCGCCAGCTACGTCCGACACGCCGGCTATGGTTCCACTTGAAGCGGAAAGACTCTAGCTGGATGAATCGAGCGGCAATCCTGCTGCTTCGACTTCTGCCTGAGTAAATCCCAGCTGTCCGATCAGCACCTCGCGGTTGTGCGCGCCGAGCTTCGGTCCCGCGCTCTCGATGGAACCGGGGGTCGCCGAGAGCTTACCGACCACGTTCTGCATCTTGATCGGCCCGCCGAGCTCCGCATCCTCGACCGTGGCGATGTTCTCGCGTGCGATGAACTGCGGATCGGCGAAAATCTGCGCGATGTCGTTGACCGGCGCCACGGGTGCATCGACAGCAAGGAACCGGCGCATCAGCTCGTCGAAGTCGAACTTGCCAATCGCCCCCTGCAGTTC
>JBAUGM010000146.1:0-2418 GCA_049679725.1 Tepidisphaeraceae bacterium | reverse complement strand
GCGCGGGGCGGCGCTGTCGCTCTGCCCCGCCGTGCGGAGCGCGCGACGATGGACATCGCAGCTCAAGCCGCCACTTCTTCGCGCGCCGACGGCGCTACAGACTTGTGACCGTTGCGCCCGGCCGACGCGAACTGCGCCAGCGCTTCCGGGTTGAACGTGAGTTGATTGCGTCCGGTACGAACGAGATTCTTGAGGCGCATCTCCGTCAGCGCCAGGCTGACGGTTTCCCGCGCCACGCCCACCGCCTGCGCCAGTTGCTCGTGGGTGATGTGCAGGATCACGCCGTCGTCGTGCGGCGTCGCCGCGGCGCTGCGGCTGAAGCGCACCAGCGTCTTGATCAGCCGCGCGTTGCAGTCGTCGAACACCAGCCGCGCCGCGTCCTCGCGCGCCGCCTGCAACCCGCCCGCGAGTTCTTTGATCAGTTGCACCGCGGCCTCCGGCGTGCGGGTGAGCGCGCCGAGCAATCCCTCTGCCGGCGTCTGCGTCAGCACGGTCTTCCCGACAGCCACCGCCTTGGCGCCATAGACGCGCGATTCCGCCAGCGCCGACCAGCCGAACCCCTGCCCTGGTCCGAGGATCTCCAGCAGCCGACCGGAACCGTCCGGCCCGTTCTGGTACACGCGGACCTGCCCGCGCTGGATGAAGTACACGTGATCGGCGGGCGTGCCCTGCTCGTACACGGTCCCACCCGAAGCCACTTCGATCTGCCGACCGCCCACCGCGGGGTCGGCCAGCGCCGCCGTGACAACCGAATCCTCAGCCCCCGACGCGTTACTCCAATCCGACATGACCTGTGCTCCTGCAACGTGCAACGTGGTTCGCGATTCAACTTGCCCGAAAGGGCGGTTCCCCGGATGGCAGGCTTACGTCGAGGCGCGCGAGCAAGTTCGGCTCGCGACGTGTTTGGGGTCACAGAGTGCAGCGGATTGGCTTTCCTTAGTCTCCCTATAAACCATGAATTGACAGTCTCTTGCGGATGACATGGTCAACGTGGTACGGCCATGGCGAAAAATTGTCAGCTCTTCACCTGCATCGACAGGATCCGCGCAATCGCCTCGCACATTTCCGTCCGGTGAATGCCGTTCAGCGCCAGCGCCAGTTGGGTTTCCATCAGCCCGTAGGGCACGCCCGTGTCGTAGCGCTGGCCCTGGTTGATGACGACCCAGTACTTGTCCGTCTGCTGCCGCAGGTGCTCCTGGGCGGCCGTGAGTTGGATTTCGCCCTTGTCGCGCACGTTGTCGCGGATGAGGTGCTCGAGCGAGTCGAAGATGCGCGGGCCGAAGATGTGGATGCCGAAGTGCGACAGGTAATTCCCCGCCGGGAGCCCGGGGGTGACGAGCTCCTGGCGGGCGACGTCGATGGTCGGCTTCTCGATGATGAGTTCGGCCCTGTAGATGCCCTTGCCGGCGTCGATGGGCAGGCCGCGGATCGTGCCGAAGGCGTGGAGGTGGCGCTCCTGCGTCGGCTGGACGCCGGTGACACCGTCGAGGAGGTACTGCTCGAACACGCGGACGAGCTGCCGCGCGCAGCGGTCCTTCGTGTCGCTGATGTAGACGTGATCGCCCAGCAGCAGGAGAAACGGCTCGTCTCCGACGAAGTTCTTTGCCTGGTAGACGGCATGCCCGAACCCGTCCGGCGTCTTCTGCTCCGCGAAACTGATCCGGTCCCCGAGCGACCCCAGCCGCTCGCTTTCGAGGATCGCCCAGTCCTTCCCGCGGAAGCTTTTGGCTTCCTCGTCGTTCATCCGCCGAAAGTACTCGCGGTAGAGCGCTTCCTCGCCCGGCGGGGTGATGATGCAGAGCTGCTCGATGCCGGAGTCGAATGCCTCTTCCGCGATGATCTGAATGAGCGGTTTGGTCAGCCCGTCGCGGTCGACGAGCGGGAAGAGTTCCTTCTGCACCGCGGTGGAGGCGGGGTATTGACGGGTTCCCCGACCGGCTGCGGTGATGACGGCTTTGCGTACCTTCGCCATGTGAACCTGCTCCCTTCGCGCGACTTAGCGCACGTTAAGGCTCGAATCGTTTGCACACAAATGGGTTTGTTCCGCACGATTGAGGTCGAAGGAACATTCGGGACGATCGGCGCGTCGTGGCTCGCGCAACTCCTTGCCACTGAAGTGGCAAGGCCGCTTGGGGGGCGAAATGGGTTCGTTTTGTCATTTCGCACGCGATGGAACATTCCGGCACATTTGGTCAACCCAGGTAAACGAGGTCAACGCCGGTAAGCGGTCACGTCCACGCCGGTGTCTGAGCTTCGGCGAAGACCCGGATTTCCTCGTTTCGCGAGGGATCGAAAACGAGATGCGTCCCCGTTTTCTCCTCGTCCCCGTTTTCTCCTCCATCCGGGTCGGGACAGCTCTCTCGCACCCATCGTCATGCCCGTACCTCCGTGCTCGCGCAATCCCTATCTGTCGAACCG
>JBAUGM010000145.1:0-4448 GCA_049679725.1 Tepidisphaeraceae bacterium | reverse complement strand
GTTGGCGGGCGCCGTCCGGGCAGGCGGGGCCGATCGTCAGCTGCCGGTTCGCGTGGTGCGCGCCGACCGCGAGTTCGGTCGCACGCGGTTGCAGTACACGCCGACCGGCTACGGCGGATCGCCGTGGATCGCCGGGATGGGCAACAAGACGATCCCCGACAGCGGCGGGTACTCCCGGATATGCACGACGGGCTTCCACGCCCGTGCGATCGGGAACTACTTCCTGACAGCGGGTCATTGCCTGTTCGACGGCGTCGGCGGGAGCCCGTACCGGCAGATCTGCACCGCGTACATGAGATGCACGACCGCCGGCGTGGACGTCGGCGGGTACGCGGGCTATGGCGGCGATGCCGGGGTGATCGCGTCCTGGGACGTCATAGCTCCCTATCCGGCGATGCTCGACTGGACCAATCCCGTCAACGCAGCGATCGCGGTCTTCGGCGCGGGCACGAGCGTCTACGGCAAGTACTACTGCAGAACCGGGATAGGCAGCGCCGGAGCCGGGCACTCGGCAACGACCTGCGGCAGAAACGCCGGCATGGCCATCGCCCACGACCCGACGTACGGGTCCAGAGGAATGCTGGCGCAGACGCTGCGCGGCAACGTCTGCGCCTTCGACGGCGATTCAGGCGGCCCCGTCTGGGACCCCTACATCGGATGGGCGATCGGAATTCACAACGCCGCCTCCGCTCCATGGGGCTACTCCAACAACGGATGCGGAGATCAGATGACGCTGTATTACACCGACGCCAAGCCCGCGGCAACAACCCTCGGCGTAACCATCGCCACGCTCTGAACGATGCGCAGCTGCTGTCAGGAACACGTGATCTGGGAGGATCGAATGCAGGCAGTCCGTGTCGGGCGTCGCGTCACGTTCGGGTTGGCGACGATCGCCTGTCTAGTGACAGTGACGGTGAACAGCGGGAACGCGTTCGCGGAGGAGTTCGACCCCGCGGAGATCACAAGCGACCTGGCGCGGCTCACGAGCGCCCAGAACGCGGTCAAGGCCTACGCGCGCGACTACGACGTCACCGCGACACGGGCGCAGGCCGTGCTCGAGATGCAAGCGCGCGGCACCGACTTGAGCGAGGTGCTGCCCGAAGCGCTCGGCTCCTCGTTCGGGCAGGTGTGGTTCAGAGACGGCCGCTACGACGTCTACGTCCAGAAGGGCGGCGACGTCGCCCTGGCACGCGAACTGCTCGCCGAGCGCGGCGTCTCGAGCACGGCGATCGTGCGCGAGGTGCCATGGAACGCGGCCGACCTCAGACGCGAGCTGGGGGCGGTCCACGGGCGCCTCCCCCACCAGTCCGATGCGGACGAAGCGTTCGTCGCGACTGCCGACGGCGGGCTCGAGATCACCCTCGCTCGATCCGCAAGCGACGCCACCGCCCGCGCCGCCGCCGACGCCGGACGACGCACCGCCTCCGAAGCCGGCGTGCCGGTCGACGTCGTGCGCGCCGACCACGAGCTCGGCACACCGACCAGAATGTACGCGCTCCCCGGCTACGGCGGCCCGCCCTGGATCGCCGGCATGCTCAACAGACCGACGGACGACTCCGCCGGTTCGTGCACCACGGGCTTCTACGCACGAGCGATCGGCAACTACTTCTTGACGGCGGGCCATTGCATAGGAAACAGAACGCCGTATCGGAAGGTGTTCAGATCACCTGGCAGCCCGGTCAACGTCGGCATCGACGTCGGCGGGTTCGATAACACGTGGGGCGACGCCGGGGTCATCGCGTCCTGGGACGTGATGGCACCCTACCCCGCGATGCTCGACTGGACCAACCCCGTGAATCCAGCGATCGCCGTCTTCGGCGCGTCGTTGAGCACCAACGGATTCTTCTACTGCCACACCGGGGTCGGCAGTCATCTGGCTGGACATTCGGCGACGACGTGCGGGACGAATCGAGGATACGGTCCGATTACGTTTCCGGGCTATCCGAATGAGGTGTTCTACCGGCAGATCTACCGGGGCAACACCTGCGGTTGGGTAGGTGACTCCGGCGGACCGGTCTGGGACCCCTTCATCGGCCACGCGATCGGAATCTTCGAAGGCGGACAAGGCGGGAGCGCCTTCAACGGTGGATGCGGGACGAACATGATCCTGTACTACACCGACGCAAAGCCTGCGGCCGCAACACTCGGTGTGACGATTGCAACGATCTACTAGAATTCATGAATAGCGCGATGAGTGACCACAGAGAGTCGCCGTGACGGTCAAACAACGACACAACCACCGATGGAGGCTGACTTGCGCCGCAGTGCTGGCCGCAGCGTCATCGGCGACGTTGCCGGCGATCGCGTCAGCCTTGACGGCCGCGACGGCTCGACCTGCCGCGGATATCCTGCCGGTCAATCCGGCGGCCGAGATCGGGCCCGGCGCGGTCGGCTGGACAGGCACTCAGGGGTACACCATCACGCCGTACGGCGCGCCCGGCGAGTATCCCTCTCCCGCTGTCTCCGCGTCGATCGGCAACGGGATCGTGGCCGGTGGTGGGGCGTTCTTCGATCCCGGCAGCGAACCGAACGCGCGCCTGAGCCAGGACATCGACCTCGCCCGCTTCCAGAGCAAGATCGCCACAGGCGAACTGAACGAGCTCTTCTTCACCGCATGGCTCGGCGGGTACGGAGGCTCGCCCGACACCGTAGACCTGCAGGTCGCCCCCCTTGATGTGACGGGCCAACCGCTCGCCAACCCGACGCGCCTCGCCGGCCCGACCGCAGCCGAGCGCGACAACACGACCGCGATACTGCAACGCATAGGAACCGCGCCGCTGCCGAGCGCGACCACAGCCGTGCGCGTCGAGCTGATCGCAACCGGCCAACCCGGTCAGAAGAACCACGGCTACGCCGACGAAGTGATCCTGATCCCGAGCAGCAAGGCCGGACCACCCAGAAACGCGTTCGGCAATCACGGCGACAGAGACCCCGCCCCTGTCGTGAGATTCGCGACCAGAACGCCGACCGTGTTCAGACGCGACGGACGCCTGCGCCTCAACCCAGGTGCGACGATCTCCTGCCCGAGAACCCGATACGCATGCCGCACTGAACTCGTCGCGCGCATCAACCGCAGCAACAAGTCGATCGCGCACAAGACCATCACGATCAAGCACGGGCTGAGCGCCGCACCGATCCTGACGCTCACGAGCGCCGCACGCACCGCGCTCCTCGACGGCCAACGGCTCCGAACCACGATCACCGTCAGTTCGGAGCTGATACCGGACCTGATATCGAGCGCCAGAGCACAACGCACCACCGTCCTGAGACTGCCCACCATGCGACGCTGACACCGCTCGCTTGATCGAACCAAGAGCGAACACAGGACCGCGCATGACAGCCAAGCAGCGACCGACCCATCGACGGCTGTGCCATGTGCATCTGTCCGGCATTGCAGCGCTTGCCGCAGCGCTGGCGATCTCGTCGCCGGCGACGGCTTCAGCGGTGGCGTCGACGATTGCGGCGACTGACCCTCCTGAGGAGATCTTGCCGATCAACCCGGCGGCTGAGATCGGTCCGGGCGCAGTCGGCTGGACAGGCACGCCCGGTTACACGAGCACGCGATATGGCGCGCGCGGCGAGTTCCCCTCGCCTGCTGTCTCGGCGTCGATCGGCACGGCCGGGATCGGCGGCGGAGTTGCGTTCTTCGATCCCGGACACCAGCCGGACGCGCGGTTGGCGCAGGATGTCGACCTGGCGCGCTATCAGAGCCGGATCATCAACGACGAACTCAACGAGCTTGCCGTCACGGTGTGGCTGGGCGGGTACGGCAGCTCACAGGATACGGTCGATCTGCAGGTGACGCCGTTGAACGCAATGGGGCAGCGGCTCACGAGCTCCACGCGGCTTGCCGGTCCGAGCGCGACTGAGCGCGGCAACAGCACAGCGATGCTGCAGCGGACAGGATCGACGCTGTTGCCGCCAGCGACCACGAGAGTGCGCGTCGAGTTGATCGCGACGGGGACGCCTGGCGAGAAGAACCACGGCTACGCCGACGAGGTGATCCTGTCGCTCTGGCACCGCGATGGGCCTCCGCCCCGAAACCCATGGGGCAGCTACTGGGGCGAGTACCCCGGCACGATGGTGAGATTCGGGCCCGGTGCGCCAGCCGTCATCCGATTTGGTCGGCGTCTGCTGCTCGACCCGCGGGCGACGATCGACTGCTCGCCGTCTCCGGGCGCTGCACGGGGATTCACGTGCAGCACCTCGATTGTGGCGCGCGACGCCCGCAGTGGGATGCTGGTCGCACACCAGACGCTCATCTTGAGGCCAGGACAGCGAGTCGTGCCCGTGCTCCGACTCACACGCGGTGCGCGAACCGCCCTCACCCGTGGCGAGAGTCTCCACGCCACGGTCACCATCACGGGCAGGCTGCAGAACTCACTTTTCAGCTCCGGTAGAAGACAACGCACCGCTGTGCTCAAACTGCGGCACCCACGAGGCTGAAC
>JBAUGM010000144.1:0-7451 GCA_049679725.1 Tepidisphaeraceae bacterium | reverse complement strand
GCGCGGGGCTGCGCGTGGTCGTCATCGGCGCGGGGTTTGCGGGGCTCGCGTGCGCGGATCAACTCAAGCGCCGCGGCGCGGACGTGACGGTGCTCGAAGCCTCCGAGCGTCCCGGCGGGCGCGTCTTCACGGACCGGCAGTTCATCCCCGACAAATCCGTCGAGCTGGGCGGGGAGTTCATCGGTGAAAACCACCCCACGTGGATCGCGTACGCCAAGCGGTTCAAGCTGAAGCTCGTCGAATGCGCGGAGTACGAGGGCGACACCGCGCTGATCCTCAACGGCAAGCTCGTTCCCGCGGAGCAGGCGGACAAGTTGTACGAGGAGGTCGACACCGCGCTGGCCGAGCTGATCGAGATGTCCAAGGCGATCGATCCGCTTCGCCCCTACACCTCGCCGAACGCGAAGGAGCTCGACGCCACCAGCTTCCGCGACGCGATCGGCAGGATGACGATCAGCGACGAGGCCAAGGAGTTGATCAACACCGAGGAAGAGGCCGACCAGGGCGTGCCGACCGATCGCATGTCGCTCCTGTGCTACCTCGCCCTCGTACACGGGCACGGCGGGAAGGACTATTACGAGATCACCGAAACCCACCGTCTCCGCGGCGGCAACGACGGACTGGCGACGGCGATGGCGAAGCACCTCGAGTCGGTCGTCCACTACAAGTCGGTCGCCGTCGCGATCGAGCGCCGCGACGACGGCGCAACGGTGAAGACGAACGACGGCAAGAGCTACGACGCGGATGCCGTCGTGCTCGCGATTCCGCCCAGCGTGTGGAGCACGATCCAGATGACGCCGAGGCTCGATCCGAAGCTCACGCCGCAGATGGGCTCGAACGTGAAGCTGCTGACGGTGCTCGACAAACCCGTGTGGGAGGACGAGAAGCGCTTCCCCGAGCTGTCGTCGAACGGCATCGTCAACCTCACGTGGATCGCCGCGGATGGGAAGGGCGGTCCGGACGATCCGATCGGCTTCACGCTTTTTTCCGGCGGGCAGCACTCGGAGACGCTGCGCGCGATCTCGCCGCCGCAGGAGCGCGTCCGGGCGGCGCTGGCATCGATTGCACCGGCGTACCCGAGCATCAGCGATCACGTGAAGAAAGACCGGTTCATGGACTGGCCCGCCATGCCCCGCGCCAAGGCGAGCTACAGCTTCCCCGCGCCGGGCCAGGTCATCGCGTTCGGCCCGACGCTGGTCGACGGGATCCGCGACGGGTTGGCGCCGCTGCGCTTCGCGGGCGAGCACACGAGCTACGGTTTTATCGGGTACATGGAAGGCGCGCTGTCGAGCGGGGTGCGCGTGGCGAAGGAGCTGGTCGCGCAGCACGCGAGTAAGTAGAGGCGCGCACTCTGACCCCTCGCCCGGTACTCCGGGAGAGGGCTGGGGTGAGGGTGACTTCGGACGTCGAATGTTGCCCGCACTCGAAATCACCCTCATCCTAACCTTCTCCCGGCGTACCGGGAGAAGGGACGAGAGGCGCGAACGCAGGCGCGCCGAATAGCCGATAACATCATCGTCGCCCACGAAGGTTGCGCGTTCCCCCATGCTCTCCGCCCGCGCGTATTCGTTCCGCCAGAAGTCGAAGCTCGCGGTTTCGCTGTCGTGGGTGGCGGGGTACGCGAACGTCGTCATCCTGCTCGCCTGCGGGACCGTCGTCTCGCACGCCACCGGCAACACCGCCCACATCGCCACCGAGGCGGTGGGCCAGGGTCCATTCGCATCGGCGTGGGTGCCGGCGTTCCTCGTGCTGTGCTTCTTCTGCGGCGCGATCGCATCCGCGTTCATGACCGAAGGCGCGAAGCGCCGGGGATGGCGGTCGAAGTACCTCCTGCCCGTCACCGTCGAAGCGATGCTGCTCACGATGCTGGCCGTCGCGCTGGCGCACCATCACCACGTTAGCCCGCTCGAGTTGGGGTGGTGGCACGCGATCACCGGCGTCGCGTCGTTCGCCATGGGATTGCAGAACGCGACGGTGACGGAGATCTCCGGCGCCGTCGTCCGCACGACCCACCTGACCGGCGTGGTGACCGACCTGGGGCTCGAAGGCGTGCGGTTCTTCAACTTCCTCCGCGACCGCACGCGCGGCCGGCGCTGGCAGCGCGCGGGGCGCGTCCTGCGCGTCTCGCAGCGCCACCCCGCGGCGCAGCGGCTGGCGCTGCTGGCGGGGATCTTCGCCTCGTTCCTCTTCGGCTCGTTCGCCGGCGCGTTCGCGTATCGCTACGCGCCGTCGGCGGCGATGATCGCGCCGGTGCTGTTCCTCGTGTTCATCGTGATCATGGACCGCATCACGCCGGTCGCGGACGTGCGCGAGATCGACCAACTGTCGGACCCGGAGTTGCAACTGCACGGCATCGTGAAGGCGCTGCTCCCGCCGGAGTTGGGGTTGTATCGGCTGTCGCACCACCGGTCCGATCAGGCGCACAAGCCGCCGGATTTTCATGCGTGGTCGGAGCACTGGCCGGAGCGTTGGCGGGTGGTGGTGCTATCGCTCAGCGCGATGACGTACTTCAACACCAACTCGGTCGAGGACCTGCGCGACGTGGTGGAGCGGATGCACCGCGATGCGCGCGAGCTGGTGATCGCGGGGATCACGCCCAAGCAGTACAAGGTGCTCGAGCGCGCGGGGCTGACGGACGTGCTGGATGTCGACAACTTCTGCCCCGATCTGGAGTTCGCCATCGCGCGGGGGATCGAACTGGTGCGCGAGCGCGTTACCGCATCGGGTGCGCCCGTGCCTGCGATCGGACGACTCGTCACGGGCGCTTAGACCGGATTGAACCGCACGCGCTGCTCCCCCGCGTACACATTCATCCGCTCTCCGCGCAGGAAGCCGATCAGCGTCTGCCCGCTCTCCTTCGCGAAATCCACCGCGAGGCTCGACGGCGCCGAGACGGCGGCGACGATCGGCACGCGCGCGGCCAGCGCCTTCTGCATGATCTCGAAGCTCGTTCGGCCGCTGACGAGCAGAATGTGGCGGTCGTAGGGAAATCCCGGCGCGCCGGGGTTGAGGAGGCCGTGGCCGATCACTTTGTCGAGCGCGTTGTGCCGGCCGACGTCCTCGCGGAGGACGATCAGGTCACCCGTCGTGGTGAAGACGGCCGAGGCGTGCAGGCCGCCGGTGCGGTCGAAGGTGGATTGGGTTTGGCGCATCTTCTCGGGGAGGGCGAGGAGGGTTCGCGCGTCGACCACGAGGTCAGACGTGATCGGCGGGAACTGCCCGCGGACGGCGTCGATCGTCGCCTTGCCGCACAGGCCGCAACTGGAGGAGGCGAAGACGTGGCGGGTGAGTTTGTCGAAATCGACGGGGACATCCGGCGCGAGCAGCACGTTGACGAGGTTGCCGTTCTCATTGCGGCCGCAGGGTTCGATGCGCAGGATGTCCTCGCGGCGCTTGATCATCCCTTCGGTTGCGAGGAAGCCCGCCGCAAGCTCATCATCGTGTCCCGGCGTGCGCATGGTGACGCTGACGGCGCGGCCGCGCACGCGGATCTCGAGCGGCTCTTCGTGCGCTAGCTCGTCGTCGCTCGACTCGGCTACCGCGCCGGCGCGCCAGCGCAGGATGGGACGGATTTCAGGCATGAGAAATAGGGATGAAGGCGGAAGGATGAAGGATGAAGCAGCGAATTCTTCCCCATTCATCGTTCATCCTTCATCCCTCATCCTTATTCTTGCTCGTCCCGCACTTCCAGCACGCGGTGAACTGCGGTTCGATCTGTTCGCCGCAGTTGGGGCAGGTCCACGGATCGGCGACGGGCTGCGCCGGGACGGCGTCGGCCTTGAAGCCGGCGATGGCGTCGGTGGCGCGGCCCAAGTCTTCTTCGCGGACCCAGATGCTCGGGAGCGTGCCGGCGTTGACGGGGATCTCGCCGAGGATGTTCGAGAGCGCTTGCGCCTGGATGATGGATTCGATGCCCTGGTCGTCGAGGAAACCCTTGACGAGTTGGGCGTCGGCTTCGTTGAGGGCGGAGTAGACTTGCTTCATGCGATGCGCCTCCGGGAGGAGAAGAACCCGCCGCGAGCGGCGGGGCTAACTGTGGGGCGCTAGCTGGGGCAATGGTTTCGCGCCGCCAGCGCGGTCGATGCGGACGTAGGCATTGTAGTCGGGCACGCCGCCCACGGGATCGCACGTTCCGGTGGGGAGGAGGATGTTTCCCTCGGGCCAGTGGACCTGCAGGTTGCCGCGGGCGATGGCGCAGAGGTGAACGCGGCACTCCATTCGGCCCGTCTCGTTGTGGAGGACGACGCGATCGCCGTTGGTCAGGTGCAGCTCGGCGGCGTCGTCGGGGTTCATCAGCACGGCGTCGCGATCAGCGCCGGTGAGCGGGTCGACCTCCGCGTAGATCAGCGTGTTGAACTGCTTGCCGCGGCGGGTCGTGAGGTAGAACAACCCGCGCTCGCGCCGCACGGTCGGGAGCGGGACGGCGCGGAAGTGCGCCTTGCCGTCGGGCGTGTTGAACTTCCATCCTTCGCATAGACGCGGCCCGCCGTACTGGATGGCATCGCCGGTCTCGCGCAGGTTCTGGATGCCGTCGTAGAACGGGATGACCTTGGCGATTTCCTCGCGAATCGCCTGGCCCGTCTCGCACTTGAGCAGCTCGGCGCGTTCGGGATACGCCGCCAGTGCGACGTCGCGCAGGATCTTCCATTCCGCGCGTGCCTCACCGACCTGTCGCGGGATCTCGGGGCTGAAGCAGATGCGGCGTTCGGTCGTCGTCTCCGTGCCGCCGTCGTCCTGCTCGTAGCGGGTCTTGGCGGGGAGGAGAATGACTTCTCCGCCGTCAGGGGGGGCGATGAACATCTGATCGGTAAGGATGATGTCCTGGTGGACGCGCATGGGCACGAGCGACAGCGCCTGCTCGACGTATTTCGGCTCCGGCAGCGTCCGCAGGAAGTTGCCGCCGAGGCAGTAGAGTAGGTCGAGCTCACCGCGAGCCGCATTCTCGACCATTTCCGTTGCGGTAATGCCGGGGGTATTTGGGACCTCGAAGCCGTAGATCGACTCCAGCGCTCGCGCGTTCTCTTCGTTGATCGGCTTGCCGCCGGGGAAGGCGGTGGAGTACGCGCCCATCTCCGCGCCGCCCTGCACGCCGGAGTGGCCGCGGATGGGCATGAGGCCGCACTTCTCGCGGCCGACGTAGCCCTTCAGCAACCCCAGGTTCAGGATCATCTGCACCGCGTCGCCGCCGAAGCTGTGCTGCGTGATGCCCATGCTCCAGACGAACACCGCGGTGTCGGCGTCGCGCAGCAGGCGCGCGAACTGCTCGATGCCGTGGCGCGTCATGCCGGATTGTTCCTCGAGACAGGCCCACGGAAGTGACCCCGCCGCTTGGCGCAAGGCGTCGAACTCGCTCGTGTGATTGGCGATGAACCTGGCATCGTGCCAGTTGTTCTCGAGCATCACCTTGATCACGCCGTAGATCATCGCGATGTCGCCGCCCTGGGCGACGGGGAACCAGTAGTCGCTGATTTTCGTGCCGACAAGAGCGCTGGTGAGCGACGAGGGGACGTAGTACCGCTCCATGCCCGGCTCGCGGTACGGGTTGACGAGCGCCACCTTCGTCCCGTGCTTCTTCGCCTGCTCGAGGTACTTCATCGCGACCGGCTGGTCGTTGGCCGGGTTCGCGCCGAAGAAGACGATCAGGTCCGTTCCCCACCAGTCCTTGTAACTGCACGTGCTGGCGGCGTAGCCGATGGCGGTCTTCATCGCGCCGGTGGAAGGGGAGTGGCAGAGCCGTGCCGCGTTGTCGACGTTGTTCGTGCCGAGGAAACGCGCGACTTTCTGGCCGACGTAGTAGATCTCGTTCGTGATCCCGCGCGAGGTGAGGAAGAAAGCGATGCGCTTCGGATCGGATGATCGGATGCGCTTTGCGATGCGCCCGATCGCATCGTCCCACGAGATCCGGCGGAAGCCATCGTCCCCGCGCATCCGCAGCATCGGGTAAGGCAGCCGCCCCAGCTCGCGCAGCTCGGCGTTGCTCATCCTGCGGATCGCGGAGCCCGGCCGAACGTCGTGGAGCAGCTCGATGTCCATCGCCGGCATCGTGTTGAGGCGGAGGAGGTTCAGCCGCGTCATGCACAAGTGCGTGCCGCTGATCGTCCAGTCGTGCAGCCCCGCGACGCCCAGCGCGCACCCATCACACACGCCGCGGCTGATGACCTTCCACGCGTAGCCGAGGTTGTCGCGATTCTTCCAGACGATGTTCCCCATGTCGCGAAAATGCCGCGGCTTGGTCTGAGCGAGGCCGAAGGGGACGAGGACTTTCAATCGCTCACGAAGCGTCGGGCGGAGGGTGTGGTCCACGGGTGAGATTATGGCGATCGGCGGGGGTGGTGTCATCGCCCGGTTCGGCGTGGCGGGGACGCGACGTCGCGTTCCTTCCGCGAAGGCGCGAAGCGACTCCAGACCGCCGCGGCAGCGGAACCGACGTTGATTTGAAGAAGCTGACCGATCAGGAGGAAGGGGAAACGGTCGTCCTCCACACGAAGCTCGATCCGCGGCTGAAGGACCCGGGCGGCAAGGACGCCGTGCTGTTGCTCTTCCTCGACGGTCACACGGAGATGTTCCTGCTCGATCCGGGAAAACGGCTGATCGAGAAATCTCGCAAGTCCCTCGATGCTGCCCGCGCGAAGTGAACCGTGTGCCGCTAAGCGATAGAGCGCCGCCGGCGGAGCAGCATCGGCGCGGCGAGGAGCGCCATCGCGAGCGCCGACGGCTCGGGGACGAGCGACGAGACGTCGAGGAGGAACGCGCGCTCGGCGGCGGGGAGGGGGCCGAGGCCGTCGGGGTCGTACAGGCCGTTGCCCGCGACGAGCCAGGTGTCGCTGAGCGACAGGGCGTCCGTCAGCGTCCACTTCGTTCCCAGGGCGGGATCCGTTTCGTCCAGCCACTGGTCGAGGTTGAGAAAGTCCCACTGCGTTTCCGTCGGCAGCCAGAGCGCAGCCTCTTCGCCAAGGGTGGCGGTGGTGGGGTCCTTCACATAGCCGGCGAGGGCGTCGAAGTTATTGACGGCGTTGGATGCGCCGTGCGTCGTGCCGAACGGCGCGGACAGGTTCAGCGCGTAGAAGTCGCCCTCGAAGTAAACCATGACGAGGGGTTGATCGCCGTCGTACACGCCCGCGCCGGTGCCGTACTCGTTCATCGCGGTGATGATCGCGTCCTCGCCGCTGATGACGGTCTTGGGGGTGTACGTCCCGCCGCCGTTGTTGAGCCACACGGCGCCGAGCAGCCCGCCGGTGCCGTTCGTGTAGCCGGCGATGTCGCCCTGGTTGTTGACGGCGGTGGCGACGCTGTCGGTTCGGCCGGGGAAGGGGAGGAGCGTGGTGCCGTAGGACCCGCCGCCCGCGGGGGTCCACGTGACGCCGATGGAGATATCGGAGGCGTCGGTCGCGAAGCCCGCGGCGTGGCCGGTCGCGTTGATCGCGTACGCGGCGGTGAGGGCCGCGCCGGGC
>JBAUGM010000143.1:0-12353 GCA_049679725.1 Tepidisphaeraceae bacterium | reverse complement strand
CCTACTGGGAGTGTCCACATGCGATCGCCCCGAGAGCCGCCCCCGATTTTTCGTGTGATTTTGCTTCACCACCGCGGTAGCATCATCTTGCAGGCGGCTGCGGTGGGATCGGTGAAGTGACGCAGCCGCCGTCATTCACATCTGCCACACCTCGCGAGGTGAGCCATGCGCCTGCACGCTGATGCCCTTTCGGCCGCGCCCCCGTGCGCGATGGACGAACTGGAAGTCCGCCGGCTTTTCGCGGCCGACTTTTCCACCGCCCTTGTGCTGGGGCAGGGTTTTTTCGGCACCAACGACGTCGTGGACCTGACCGTGGATATCACGAACTCCGGCTCTTCTGATGCGCCGGTCGCGACGGCGAACGTCCTTCTCGCACTCAGCGCCGACACGATTGTCGGCAACGCGGACGACATATTGGCCGGTGGCTCCGCCAACACCACCGCCATTCCCGCCGGGACGACGCGCTCGTACCCCGCCTTCATCTCCATCCTGCCGCCCATTCCCGCGGGTGATTACTACGTGACCGCCATCGTTCAGGGCGTGAATGAGACGAACACCAGCAACAATGAGACGATCACGGACACGCCTCTGGTTCGCGTCGTCACGGCCGCATTCACCAATCCGACGATCATCGGCACCGCCGGCAACGATGTCATCACCTTCGAGCAGCACGCGGTGAACACGGTCGTCACCGTCAACGGTGACAGCTCGATGTTCGCCAACGGCGACTTCGATCACCTCTTCGTCGACGGCAGCACCGGTGCCGATCGTATCTTCGTCACCAACGCAGAAGTGGACATCCGCCTGCAGATCACGGGCGGAGGCGGGAATGACATCATCGTCGGCGGCAACGCGGGCGACGAGCTGTCCGGCGCCAACGGCAAGGACAAGGTCTTCGGCGGCGACGGGAACGACTACCTGCTCGGCAGCGCATCGGCTGACTTCCTCACCGGCGAGGCGGGCGACGACACCATGAGCGGCGCGGGCGGCAACGACCGCATCTCCGACATCTTCGGCCGCGACCATTTCCTCGGCGGCGCGGGCAACGACACCTTCCTCTGCCGGGACCTGAGCGACGACCCGTTAAGCGGCCCGGACACCGTCTCCGGCGGGCTCGGCACCGACAAGGCCCAGGTCAACGAGGGCGGAGTCTACCTCGACGACCTGGCGAGCATCGAGGAGCTGATCGCGTAGAGCGCCAACCCGCCGCAAGCGGCGGCGCTTCACAAAGGACGAACGGATCGATGACTGTGGGTGGTGCTTTCTCCGTCCTTACCAAGAATCCTTCTTCGGTTGACCCCGCTCGCGCGCCTCGATATCACTGCCACGTTGCGCGCCGCACGCGCGCACCGAAAGGGTGATGAGTGAGCCAGGAAAACGACGCTGATAACCTAGAACAATCCCAGGAAACGGTCGAAGCCCCCACCGTCATCCCGCGCGCCGAGCTGGCGCGCGTCCACGAGCTGGCCTCGGCCCTCATCGACGAGCTGGAAACCGTCCCCGACGGCGACATGGTCGCCGAGATCGTCGCCAACGGCCTCAAACTCCTCCGCGATCAGACCAACCGTGGCGACATCAAGCTGATCAACAAGTCGTTCAAGGAACTCCGCTACGCGCTGAAGATCTTCGCGCCGTACCGCGACACGCGCAAGGTGAGCATCTTTGGCTCCGCCCGCACGCTGGAGGACCACGAGGACTACCAACAGGCCGCCGCGTTCGGCAGGAAGATGGCCGAGGCGGGCTGGATGGTCATCACCGGCGCGGGCGGCGGCATCATGGCCGCGGGGCACGGCGGCGCGGGCGCGGATCCGTCCTTCGGCCTGGCCATCCGACTCCCCTTCGAGCAGGCGACCAACACCTTCATCGCCAACGACCCCAAGCTCATCAACTTCAAGTACTTCTTCACCCGCAAGCTGATGTTCGTCCGCTCCAGCCACGCCATCGCCCTCTTCCCCGGCGGGTTCGGCACGATGGACGAAGGGTTCGAGGTCCTCACGCTCATCCAGACCGGCAAGAGCGTGCCGATGCCCATCGTCTTCATCAACAAGCCCGGCGGGACGTTCTGGAACGCGTGGCAGAAGTACGTTGAAGACCACCTGCTCGCCGGCGGATTGATCAGCAAGCACGACCTGCGCCTTTACAAGATCACCGACGACATCGACGAGGCCGTGCGCGAGGTGCGGCACTTCTACAACAACTTCCACAGCGTGCGCTACGCGCGCGAAGATATCGTCATCCGCTTGCACCGCCGGCCGACGGAGAAGCAACTCGCCGAGATCACCGAACGGTTCAGCGACATCAAGACCAAGGGCGACTTCCGCCTCAGCGCGCCGTTGTCGATCGAGCGCGACGAGCCCGCCCTGGCGAGCCTGCACCGCCTCCTCTTCGCCTTCAACCGCCGCGATCATGGGAAGCTGCGTATCCTCATCGACTACCTGAACGACCTGCCGTAGCACGGGCATCTTGCCCGTGGTGCGTGTACCCACGCACATCACGCGCAGCTGATTCAACAATCGCGGAGCGATCTTCTTTGCGCGAGCGGCAAGATCGCTGCGCGATTGCTTGTCGCCGCTGCGCGTCGAGCGTGTGAGTACACACGCCACGGGCAAGATGCCCGTGCTACGAATCGTCCAGCCGTGACTCCTCCAAGTCCAGCGCATGCTGCACGCGGCGCAGGATCTCGTCGCCGATGACGCCGTCGTCGCGCAGTCTCAGCAGCATGCGGCGCTCGGCGGCAAGGGCTTCGCGATGCGCTTCATCCGTCGTGCGGCAGCGGGCGGATTCGGTGTCGTCGTCCCCGCGCGATGGGTCGACCAGCCGCGTGCTGAAATAGCCGATGCGGCGCTCGTAGTCCGCGCGGACGCGCGCGACGGCATCCTTGTTCACCATCTCGGGCGGCGGCAAGACGACGCCGTCGGCGCCGCTCGCGTTGCCGTTCGCGGGCGTCGGCGGCGGGTTCAAGATTGCGTCGAGCCGCTCCACCGCCGCCAGCGCGGAGAGGTATCGCGCCATCACTTCCTCCTCGCGGTCCTGCTCACCGCTCTCCTGCACGCCGAGCCGGCGAATGATCCACGGCAGCGTCAGGCCCTGCGCCAGCAGCGTCGTGAGGATCACGCAGAACGTGAGGAACAGGATCAGGTCGCGCTGCGGGAACGCCATCGGCAGCGCCAGCGCGGCCGCGAGCGAGACGATTCCGCGCATCCCCGTCCACGCGACGACGAACGTGTGACCCGCCGGCGGCGCGGGATCTCGCTTGCGGAGCGAGGGGCTCAGCCAGCGCGGCACGTACGTCGCCGTGAAGACCCACGCGATGCGCACGAGCACCGTCGCGACGCTCACGACCGCGCCGTAGGAGATGAGCAGCGCCATCGACCTCTCGTCCTTGAGCCGTTCGAGGATCGCGGGCAACTGCAATCCGATCAGGATGAAGACGAGGCAGTTGAGGATGAAGACGAACGCATCCCACACGGCGTAGGCGCGCAAGCGCGCCGCCGGCGCGACGATCCGCGGGATGCGCCGGGCGAGGTACAGTCCCGTCGTCACCACCGCCAGCACGCTCGACACGCCCAGGTGCTCGGCGGGCAGGTAGGCGATGTACGGCGTGAGGAGTGAGAAGGCGGTTTCGACCGAGGCGTCGTGGATCTTTGGCCGGATCCGCACGACCAGCATGCCGACGAGCAACCCGATGACGACGCCCCCTGCCGCCATGAAGACGAAGCGCAGCGCAGCGCCCCACGGCGAGAATGCGGCCGTCGCCATCGTTGCGATCACCGCGAAGCGGTACGCGACGAGCGCCGCGGCGTCGTTCACGAGGCTCTCGCCTTCGAGGATCGTCACGATGCGCTTGGGCACGCGCAGCCGCTGCGCCACCGCCGTCGCGGCGACGGCATCGGGCGGGGAGACGATCGCCCCCAGGGCGAACGCGACGGGCCAACTGAAATCGGGAATGAACCACTTCGCCACGATCGCAACGACAGCCGTCGTCACGAGCGTCAGCCCAAACGCGAGGAAGGAGATCGGTCGAATGTTCGCACGGAAGTCGCGCCACGATGTCTGTAGCGCCGCGTAGTACAGCAGCGGCGGAAGGAACAGGACGAACACGTACTGCGGCTCGAGCTCGACGCGCGGCAGTCCGGGCACGAACCCCAATCCCAGCCCGCCGACCACGAGCAGCAGCGCGTACGGCACCCCCACCCGCCCCGCCACGTACGCCATCGCCGCCGCGGCGACGAGGAGCATGAGGATCGCTTCGACTGGGTGCATTCGCGGAGATTCTAGCGAAGACTCGTCAACACCCCATACGCTCTCAGCAGGACGGGCAAATCGGCTGGACGTCGATCGGGCGATTGCGTAGCGTTTGGCGACGGCGAGCGACTGTGAGGCGGCGCGGAACTGTTCGAGCAGCCAGGAGGAGAACCACCATGGCCAAAGGCTTGGGACGTCTCACCGGCAAATCGGCCGTTGTCACCGGTGCGGCATTCGGAATCGGGCGGGCGACGACGACCGTGTTTGCCCGTGAGGGCGCGCGGCTGGTGGTCACCGACATCCAACCAGACCCGCTGCGCGACGAACTGGCAGCGGGCGGCGCGGAGGTCGAAGCCGTCACCGGCGATGTCTCGGTCGACGCGGATGCGCGATCGATGATCCAGGCGGCGATTGATGCCTATGGGCGGTTGGACGTGCTGGTGGCCAACGCCGGGCTTATCCAACTCGGAGACGTGCTGGAATCGACGGCCAACGACTGGGATCACATCCTCGCCGTCGATGGGCGCGGCATGTTTCTGACGTGCAAGTACGCCATCGAGGCGATGCTGACGAGCGCCGGCGGCGGCACCGGCGGATCGATCATCTGCCTCTCGTCGATCTCGGGGATGGCCGGACAAAAGCGACAATCGACCTACGGGCCCGCAAAGTTCGTCGCGACCGGGATCACGAAGCACTTGGCGGTCGAATGGGCGGAGCGGGGCATTCGCGTCAACGCGGTCGCGCCGGGCACGATCCGCACCGAGCGAGTCAAGCGGCTGCCGGAAGAACCGGGCGGCGTCGAGTACCTTCAGGCGATCGAGCGAATGCACCCAATGGGACGGATCGGCGAGCCGGAGGAAGTGGCCAAGGCAATCCTCTTTCTGGCGTCGGACGATGCATCGTTCATCACCGGCGCCATCCTGCCAGTGGACGGGGGGTATCTGGCCCAATGAGGCCCGACCTGCGCTCACCGGCTCGACTGAAGCGGGTAGTTAAGTCGCTCACCAGGTCATCGCCGAATGCCATCTCGCACCTCCTTCTT
Organism: Tepidisphaeraceae bacterium; assembly: GCA_049679725.1. GTDB lineage: Bacteria > Planctomycetota > Phycisphaerae > Tepidisphaerales > Tepidisphaeraceae > DASYWJ01. The sequence goes on along the minus strand of JBAUGM010000143.1, from coordinate 7,066 downwards.
TCTTCGCGCCGCCTCGCGCAGTTCGGTGCCCAGCATCATTGAAGACTACCTGCCCGCTCCGCATTCCGGGCAGCATCCGGGCGTTCCGCGGAGGTCGTAGCCGCAGGTCAGACATAGCCCCGACGCGCGCCGTCGACGCTGGCGGACAGCGACGCTCATCCAGCAGATCGGTGAGATCACCAGTGCAAGTGCCAGGACCCAATACGGTACGGCCACGCCCGTGCACGAGCACCCGCCTAACGCGTAACCGTGCGAGTCCCGACCGGCGAAGAAGTCGGTCGCGAAGACTGGGCGCGTGTAGTTCGGTCCCCACCAACTATCCCGGTCGGCTCGGGGAAACAGGTAGTTTCGCCGGGCCGCGCCCAACCGCCGCGGCTCACGACGCTCCTCTTCAAGTTGAGACTGGATGCCCAATGGGTCTGCCCACCAAGTCTCCTGCCGCCCGACGGCGAGCATCCCGCGCGATGACCACGCCCCTGTCAGTCGCAGCGTCGCGGCCCGGTCGTCGTGTGTCCGCTCGATCAGCCCGTAAAACACTCCTCCAAATGGTTTGAGGTTATAGCTGTACGCCCAGAGTCCACACGCCACCGGGGCAAGTAGTAGCGATACGGACGAGCAGAGGGTGTAAAAGCGTCGTCGCACGAGGGTGGTCGATCTGACCGCTGTGCAGCATATCATCCCGCCGCAGTCAGTCGGAGGTGTCCGCTCACCGGCGCGATTCGTACCTCCGACCGGACGACGCCCCTCCGAGCCTCCCAAACGACACGTCGCAGAAGCAGACTGCGAAAGGCAACCGGCGCCGATGGCATGACAGCGTGCCAGTTGGGCGCAGCGAAAGCGTCAGTGGTCAAACAGGCTGGGACAGGGATTGTTCGACGGTTTCTGGCGGATACGGCAGCAGCGGACGTTAACCGTTGTCACCGGCGGGAATAAGGCGACAACAAGACCTGTCCGGCGAGGACAGGTCAAGAAAGCGGGTGAAGGGACTCGAACCCTCAACAGCTAGCTTGGAAGGCTAGCGCTCTGCCATTGAGCTACACCCGCGAGCGGATTCGGACGGCGAATCATATCACTCCTTTTTGCCCGCCGCCACCGACTTGCGAGAGGGCTTGGCGGCGGGTTTCGCGCCGGTCTGCACGAATCCCGCCTCTGCCATCGCGGCGCGGTAGTCATCCTGTCCGATCAGGCCGGCTTCAAGCAAAAACTGGCTGGGGATGGTCGGCCGAAAGCGGGTGGTCTTCGTTTTGGCGTAGTTGTCCTGGCGCTTGGCGCACCACGTGACGCGGAGGATCTTGCGCGCCCGCGTGAAGCCCACGTAGCACAGCCGCCGCTCTTCATCGAGCCCGCGCTCGGCGCGGTCGGCCAACGCCTTCTCGTGCGGGATGATCCGGTGCTCCATGCCGATCAGGTAGACGACGTCAAACTCCAGCCCCTTGCTCGCGTGCAGCGACATGAGCCGCACGGCGTTTTCCGTCTTCGCGTCGTCGCCCTGGGTGTAGAGCGAGATCGACTGGAGATAGTCCTCGATCGTCGCGCCGCGCTGCCGGCGCGCGAACTCGGCGATCGAGTTGAGTAATTCCTGCACGTTGCGGCTGCGGTCATCGTATTCGCCCTTGTCGTCGTAGCGGGCCTTGAGCCACTCGTCGTAACGGCTGCGCTCAAAGAGCATCGTGGCAACGGCGGCGACGCTCATCCCCGCCATGTCGAGATCGAACACGCCGCGCGTCTCGCGGCAGGCGCGGAGCGCGGCGTCGCTCAGGGGCTTGTCCTGCTCGTCACGGATGAACTCGAGGTTGCGCTCCTGAAGCGTCGTCAGCAGGTCGAGGTTGTACCTCTCGGCGAACGACTCGATCCGCCCCACCAGCGCATCGCCCATCCCCCGCGCCGGTTTGTTCGCGACGCGGTGGAACGCGATTCCATCCCGCGGGTTGCAGACGAAGCGGAGCATCGACAGAACGTCGCGCACTTCCATCCGGTCGTAGTACGATCCGCTGCCGATCACCTGGTATGGGATCTGGCGCTTGGCCAGCGACTGCTCGATCAGGCGCGACATGTCGTTCGTGCGGTAGAACACCGCGATCTCGCGCGGCTGCACGCCGGACTTGATCGTGTTGTCGATGCTGATCGCGATCGCCTCCCCCTCGGCCTCTGGGTTGTCGAGCTTGGCGCACTTCACCGGCTCGCCCGGCTTGTTGGGCGTGTCGAAGTCGACCGCGATGCGGTTCTTGCAGTGCCGGATCAGCTTGTCGGCCGTCGCGATGACCTGCGGCGTCGAGCGGTAGTTCAAGCCGAGCTTCACGACGGTGCATCTGCCCGTCTTGCGCTCGCCGGCCTTAATGAACTGCGGGATGGCATCGGGCGAGGCGCCGCGCCATTCGTAGATCGACTGGTCGCCGTCGCCGACGGCCAACACGTTGTCATCATCACCGGCGAGCAGCTCGACAATCTCGTTCTGCGCGCGGTTGGTGTCCTGATACTCGTCCACCTGAATGAAGCGGAACCGCTTGCGCAGCCGGTCGCGCACGTCGTCGTGCTCGCGCAGGAGGCGGACGGTTTCGCTGAGCAGGCTCGAGAAGTCGCACTGGTTGCGCGAGCGGAGGAGCTTGGCATAGTCACGGACGACGTTGATTTCGCTCCTGGCGATCTTGCGGGACGTGGCGGCGGCGTCGAGGTCGGCATCCGATTCGAGGTTCTCGCGCCACGCGTTGCACAACCACGCGAGCGTGCGGGCCTCGGGCTTCGTCGGCTGCTGGCCGCGCTTGCGGGCGAGTTGGAGGATCAGATCGATCTGATCGTCAGCGTCGCAGATCGTCATGCGCTGGGTGTAACCCAATGCACCACCGAAGCGGCGGAGCAGGACGCCGCACAGGCCGTGAAAGTTGGAGATGAAGACCTTCTCCGCCGCCGCGCCGTGGACGGCGGCGATGCGCTGTCGCATCTCATCGCGGGCCTTGTTGGTGAAGGTGAGGCAGAGGATGGAGCTGGCGTCGAACCGCTTGCGAATGAGTCGGCCCGTGCGCTCTGTGAGCGTTTTTGTCTTGCCGGAACCGGGCCCCGCGAGCGTGAGGATGCGCCCATGGACGTGGTTGGCGACGAGCTCCTGCTGCGGGTTGAGCTTTGCGATGGCTGCTGACACGGGAAGCGGGAAGATACCGGGGGCCGCAAGGCACGCAACACGGACATTTCGCCATGCTATACTCCCCGCGCGGAAGGAGCGACGATGAAAGCGGGAGATCAGGTCCGGCCCCAACTCAAGGATCTGTGGTCCACGGGCGACTACCATGCGCAGTTTCAAGGAGAGGACGAGGTGGCGACGATCGTGCGCCTGCTGGACCTGAACGGCGCGGCGGCGCTGGCCGACGCGGAAACGGCACGTTCGCCGTTGCGGCGGCGGAGGCGAACCCTCGATTGGCGGTGTGGGCGTTCGACGCGCTGGCGAGCGCCGTCGCCGAATGCGAAAAGCGGGCGACGCAGGTTCGCGATCGCTTTGACACCGGTGTGGCGTGGGCGGAATCGGTGCCGCTGCCGGACGCGAGCGTCGATCGCGTTCTGTGCCGGGCGGTGTTGCACCATGTCGCCGATGCGCCGGTGGCGTACGCGGAATTCGCGCGGATCCTCAAGCCCGGCGGCCTCCTTCTCCTGCAGGCGCCGTGCAACTTCTGGGGGCAATCGTGGGGCCGCTCGATCAGCGAATTCTACCTGCTGGCGGACGACTCGCACCGTCGGCAGTACCACCAGCCGGCCGACGTCATCACCGGCTTGAACGACGTCGGCCTGTTCATGCGCCGGGCGGATTGCTGGACGTACCGCCTGTCGGACCTGAGCGAACGGCAAGCCGCGTGGGTGGCGCAGAACGGCGCGGCGGAGCAATTCAATCTCCAGCAGCATAGGGGTGGCGCGTGGTCAGTTGATCTATACTGGGTGCGAATCGTGGCGACGAAGGGGTGACTCTAGAATCGAAGCGCCATGTGTGGTCGCTACACGCTCGTTCACATCGCTGATCTGACTGACCTCTTCCCGTGGGTCACCGACGTCCCCGATGCGCCGCCGCGCTACAACATCGCGCCGACGCAGCCGATCCTCGCGGTGGCGAACGATGCACCGGACCGGTACGACTTTTTCTTCTGGGGCCTCGTCCCGCCGTGGGCGAAGGACACGTCGGTGGGCAGTCGCATGATCAACGCGCGCGGGGAGACGCTCGGTGAACGGCCCGCGTTCCGCAATGCGTACCGCCGGCGCCGGTGCCTCATCCCCGCGGACGGTTTCTACGAGTGGAAGAAGCCCGCGGATGAAGCCAGGAAGGCGAAGAGGACGCCGATGTACGTCCGCATGAAATCCCGCGAGCCGTTCGCGTTCGCGGGATTGTGGGAGAGTTGGCACTCGCCGGATGGATCGGAACTGCGCTCGTGCACGATCGTCACGACGGCGCCGAACAAGCTGATGGCGACGATGCACGACCGGATGCCGGTCATCCTCCCGCGCACGGCGTACGACACGTGGCTGCGCGAGGGCGACGCGCCGGCGCGGGAACTCGATCCGCTGCTCACCCCCTACCCCGACGACGAGATGGAAGCCAGCGCGGTGTCGACGCTGGTGAACAGCGCGAAGAACGACACGCCAAAGTGCATCGCGCCACCCGACGAGGGATCTCCCGACCAACCCGCTACGCTCTTCGGATAAGTTCGCGGCGCGTGCCATCGAATCCGTTCTGCCTTCGTGGGCAATGCTTCTCAAACGCAACGCGGTGACGAGCGCGTTTTGTCACGCCCGTCGATCCGCGATACGATGCGCGTCTCACGAGGAGCCGTTCGCGAATGAGCCTCTTATCGAAGATCGAATCCGGGTCCGCGACCATCGGCGTGATCGGCCTGGGTTACGTCGGCCTGCCGCTGCTGCACGCGTTCCACAAGGCGGGCTTCCCCGTCATCGGGTTCGACGTCGACCAGCCAAAAGTCGACGCCCTCAAGCGCGGCGAGAACTACCTCAAGCACCTCGGCGAGTCGATGGTCAAGGACATGTCCGCCGGCGGACGCTTCGACGCGACGGCGGACGTCAAACGCCTCGGGGAGTGCGACGTCATCATCAGTTGCGTCCCCACCCCGCTCGGCAAGCACCTGGAGCCCGATCTCTCGTACGTCGAGCAGTCCGCCGACGACATCGCCAAAACGCTCCGCAACGGGCAGCTCATCGTGCTGGAGTCTTCGACTTACCCGCGCACGACGCGCGAGATCATGCTCCCCCGCTTCGAGGCGAAGGGATTGAAGTGCGGAACGGATTTCTTCCTCGCCTACTCCCCCGAGCGCGAAGACCCCGGCCGCAAGGACCACAACACGCAGACGATCCCGAAGCTGGTCGGCGGGATCGACAAAGCGTCGGGCGAAGTCGCGGTCGCGCTCTATCGCAAGGCGATCAAGCAGGTGATCCCCGTCTCCAGCGCCGAAGTCGCCGAGGCCGCCAAGCTGCTGGAGAACATCTACCGCTCGGTGAACATCGCGCTGGTCAACGAGATGAAGGTGCTGCTGACGGCGATGGACATCGACGTGTGGGAAGTCGTCCGCGCCGCGTCGACCAAGCCGTTCGGCTTCCAGGCCTTCTACCCCGGCCCGGGCCTCGGCGGGCACTGCATCCCCATCGACCCGTTCTACCTGACGTGGAAGGCGCGCGAGGTCGGGTTGCCGACGCGCTTCATCGAACTGGCGGGCGAGGTGAACCGCGCGATGCCGGACTTCGTCCTGCGGCGGCTCACGCTCGCCCTCAACGACCGCGGCAAGCCGATCAAGAACAGCCGGATCCTCATCCTCGGGCTCGCGTACAAGCCCGACGTCGACGACGTGCGCGAGAGCCCGAGCTTCGAGCTGATCGAGAAGCTCGAGCACCTCGGCGCCAAGGTGGACTACCACGACCCGCATGTTCCGCAGACGCACAAGATGCGGCACCACAACCTGCACATGAAGAGCATCGAGCTCACGCCGGCCGCGCTGAAGGGTTACGATGCGGTGCTGATCGCGACCCACCATAGCGCGTGCGACTGGCAGATGGTGGCGGACAACGCGCAGCTCATCGTGGACACGCGCAACGCGATGCGGGATGTGAAAGGGCGGCGGGATCACATCGTGGGAGCATGAGACGAGTGATGAATGAAGACATGAAACATGAAGAAGTGCCGATCGCCCTCTTCATGTTTCATGTCTTCATTCATCACTCATCCTGAGTTGCGAGTTCCGCATGCCTCAACCAGCCCTCTCCGACCTCCTCGCCGTCGCCACCGAAGCCGCCTACCTCGGCGGGCGTCGCACGCTCGCGCACTTCAACGCGGGCGTCGCCGTCGAGACCAAGTCGGATGACACGCCGGTGACCCTTGCCGATCGCGAGGCGGAGCAGGTCATCCGGGCGCGGATCGCCAGGACGTTTCCCACCCACTCGATCATCGGCGAAGAAGCCGGCGCCACCGACGGCGACCCGGATTACCGCTGGATCATCGACCCCATCGACGGCACGAAGTCGTTCATTCACGGCGTCCCGCTCTACGGCGTGCTGATCGGCGTCGAAGTCCACAAGCAACCGCGCGTCGGCGTGATCTACATGCCCGCGCTCGAGGAAATGGTCAGCGCCGCCGAGGGTCTGGGCTGCCATTGGAACGGCCGACCGGCGCGGGTGTCGGCGACGAGCCGGCTTGATGACGCCTGCATCACCACCACCAGCCCCGAGACGGCGCGGGCGCGGTCGGATGCCTACGAGCGCCTCGCGAATCGCGCCAAGCTCAAGCGCGCCTGGGGCGATGCGTACGGCTACGTCCTCGTCGCCACCGGGCGGTGCGACATCATGCTCGACCCGAAGCTCAACCCGTGGGACTGCGCCCCGATGATCCCCATCCTCCGCGAGGCGGGCGGGCGATTCAGCAACTGGGCGGGCGAGGAAACGATCTGGGGAAGCGACGGCTTCGCGACGAACGCGGCGCTGCACGCGCCGGTGCTGGAGATCCTGCGGAGCGAAAAGCGGCGCGACTGACTTCGGTGAAGCGCCGCCGCCGCGGTGGCCACGGTCTCGCCACTGGACCCGGGAGGGC
>JBAUGM010000142.1:0-13916 GCA_049679725.1 Tepidisphaeraceae bacterium | reverse complement strand
CTCGCCGGCAGCGCGCTCGCGTCGGCCGCGGTGGGTTGCGGGGGCGGCGGAGCGACGGGCGGCTTCTCGGCGTCGCAGCCGACCAGTATCGCGCCGAACAGCGCCATCGTTCCCAGGAACGTCTTCGTCATCGTTGTCATTACCATCTCCTTGAAAGTTCAGGTTGATTTCAGCGCCTCGGCGATGGGCAACTTCAAGCACCGCCACGCGGGCGGGAGCCCCCCCACCAGGCCGAGCAACAATCCCGCGGCCAGTCCCGTCGCGAGCACGACGGAATCCACGACGAGCCCGAACACGCCCATCGAAAACTGCACAGCGACGCCATCGAGCAGGAAGACGCCGATGGCGGCGCCGATCAGCGCGCCGGCGATCGACGCGAGCACGGATTCCTGCACGAGGCTGAGCACGATCGCCAGGCGCGGGAAGCCGATGGCCTGGAGCGCTCCGAGCTCGCGCACACGGCTGGCGAAGGCAGCATACATCGTGTTCAGCCCGCCGAGCAGGCCGCCGCTGGCGATGAGGATGGCGGTCACCCAGACCATCGCCTGGATCGGGCGGTAGAACGCGCGGAGGTTGGCATAGTAGTCGGTCTCGCGCATCGCGACGAGTTCGAGGTCGAGCCGTTGGCGCGCGAACGCGTCAACGTCGTCGAACTCGCCGGTCTGATCGAGCGTGAGGACCACGCACGAGAGGTTGTCGCGCTTCGCGGCGATCTGGAGGTCGCTCAGGGGGCACCATACTTCCGCTTCCATAACCGTTCCCGGCGCTTCGAATCGGCCGACGATCGTCCAGGTGCGCTCGTCGAAGTAGATCGTCTGGCCGACGGCGAGGCGCGCGGGCGGGAGACCCGTCTTCGTCGCGACCTGCGTGCCGATGACGACCTCATCTCGCCCTGGCTCGGCGGCGCGACCTTCGACGATGCGCGCTTGCGGATGGACGAGAAACGCCGCGGGCGTCATCCCGCGGATGAGCACCTGCAACGGCTGATTCGAATCGCGATCCTCGCGAATGATCGACTGCATGTGCACTTCCGGCGACACGTACGGCACGCCGAGGCGCGACTTGATCCCCGGCACCGATGCCTGCACCAGCCCCGTGACGGCGGGCGCGATCTCGCTGCGCTCGAAGCTTTCCTCACTGCCGGCGCCGAGGAGGATGACGTTGTTCGCGCTACCGGTCTCGCGCAGGCTCCGGTCCATCCCGCGCACGAACGCGCCGGCGGCGAGCACGAGCAGCACGACCAGCGCCGCGCCGGCGAGGCTCAGCGACAGGCGCAGCGGCGAGCGCGCGAGGTTGCGGACAGCGTAATCCCAGGGCAGAAGACGCATGGTCACCTCACCTCGATCGGATCACCCGATGAGCCTTTGGGTTCCTTTCGTCGTTCTCGTGTTTGGATGAACGCGAGCGACGAATCGATTGTGAAAGAGCGTGCCGCTCGCGGCGTCGCGAATCGAGAGGCGCTTGATCCGCGAAGCCGCAAGCGGCAGACGCGCGGCGGTCGCAACACCGGGCGCTCCACCCCTGTCCGATCGTGCGCGATTGTCATGACAAACGCGCAATCTTGCTGACGAACATTCTCAGGATGACAGGTGGACACGCTCATTTGGCTTTACACCGCTCTGAAGCAGCTGGTGATCTCCCGGCGCGAGGCCTGTATGGCGGGCACCAGCCCCGCGAGCACGCCGAGCGCCGCGGAGAGGATCAATCCCGTCACGATCACGCTCGCCTGCGCGCTCATCTGGATGCTCAGCCCTTCGTTGGAAATGCTGAATCCGCCCCAGTGCAATACCGCCATCGCGGCGCCGACGCCGAGCAATCCGCCGATCAGGCCGAGCAGCATTCCCTCCGCGACGATCAGCTGCGCGATCAGCCCGCCCTTGAAGCCGAGCGTTTGCAGCACGGCGTGCTCCTTGATCCGGTCCTGCACCGACAGCACGATCGCGTTGGCGACGAGCGCCAGCACCGCCGCGAGCGATCCCCAGCCGAGCCATTGCGTGAAGCCGATGAGGCTGACGACGTCTGCGGCGGCGCGGGCGACGAAGGCTTTCTCGGCGCTGGTTTGCGTCGGGTCGGGGTCCTTGGCGAACTCCGCGTCGATCGCGGCCGCGACGGATTCGAGCTGTTTCGGGTCGGATACCTTCACGTTGAACTGCGTCACCACGCCGAGCTTGCGGCTGCCGCTGGCGCGCTGGAGGAAATCGAGGTGGACGTAGGCGACGTTCTGGTCCTGCGGCTGGTCCGATCGGATGATGCCCGCGACGTAGGCGGTGATGCCGACGGCGTCGAACCGGTCGCCCACGCGCCAGCCGCGGCGTTTCGCCAGCGTCTCGCCGACGAGGGCGGCGTCCGTGCGCGACTGCCAGGCGCTGGTCGAGCCGTCGAGCACCTGCAACTGCGGCGCGTACTTCGCGACGAACTGGTCTTCCGGCACGCCGCGGAACGTGATGACGTCGAGGCTGGTGCGGCAGTTGGTCACGACGATCTGCATCGGCACGACGCTGACGACGCCGGGGACCTTGGCGATGCGCTCGCCGTAATACTGCGGCAAGCGGCTGGTCGCGGGGCAGAAACGGTTCTGGCGGTAGACGACGAGGGTTGTGTCGCGCGCGGTCGTCTCCGTCGCCTCCTTCACGCCGCCCTGCATCGCCTGCACGGCGCAGAACAGGAACATCGCCATCGCGACGCCGCCGACGGTGAGGAGCGTGCGCGTGCGGTGGCGGATGACCTGTTTCACAACGAGGGGGATGAATCTTGGGGACAACATTGCTTCTGACCTCAGCGGTGGAAACGCAAAGACCGCAAAGAACGCCAAGATCGCAAAGAGAAACAAATAGAGTGGTTATCTGCGCTCTTCAGCATTTCTTTGCGTCCTTTGCGTTCTTGGCGATCTTTCCGTTTGACTTTCTCATGACGCAACCTCGACGGCCGCAAGATCGCGTGCCGCCGCTTCCACGAGCCGGCCTTTCTCCAGGTGCAACGTCTCATCCGCATACCCCGCCGTCTTCGGGTCGTGCGTGACCATGATCAGGGTCTTGCCGAGCTCTTCGTGGAGGCGCTTGAGCATCGCCATGACCGACGCCGCGGCGATGGCGTCGAGGTCGCCGGTGGGTTCGTCGGCGACGATGATCTTCGGGTCGGCGACGATTGCCCGCGCGATGGCGACGCGTTGTTCCTGGCCGCCGGAGAGTTGGCGCGGGAAGTGGTCGTGACGGTCAGCTAAGTCCACAAGGTCGAGGGCGAGCGCGACCTTCGCGTGTCGCTCCTTGCGCGAGAGCTTGTGCAGCAGGAGCGGCAGCTCGATGTTCTCGTACGCGGTGAGGACCGGCACGAGGTTGTAGAGCTGGAAGATGTAGCCGATGTACTCGCTGCGCCAGGCGGCCAGCCGCGATCGCGACATCGTCGCCAACTCGAGGCCGTCGACCGTCAGGCTTCCCGATGTCGGGCGGTCGATGCCGGCGATGAGGTTGAGCAGCGTCGTCTTGCCCGAGCCGCTCGGGCCCATCAGCGCGAGGAACGTGCCGGCGTCGACGTCCAAGTCGAGGTCGTCGAGGGGTTTGATCGTCGTCTCGCCGCGCTGGTAGGCGCGGGTGAGATTACGGCATTCGATGAGCGGCACTATCAGCACCTTCTTTCGTTTCGTTGGACGTCGCGCCGGCGGCGTCGGCTTCGCCGGTGATCTTGATCTTGGCGCCGTTGCGTAGCTGTGATGGGTCAGTCGCGATGAGTTGGTCGCCGGGTTGGAGACCGGAGGCGATTGAGATCCAACCTTCGTGCTTGGAGGTTCCCAGTTCGACGGTTCTTTGTTCCGCGACGCCGCGAGCGGCGACCCAGGCGGTCGTGCGGTCTCCGTCACGATGGATCAGGTTCTCGGGCGCGAAGACGAGCTGAGCTTGCTTCGTCGTGCTGGGGTCTCCCATCGAGAGGAAGCGCACGCGGGCGAGCATTTCGGGTTTGATCTCGCTCGATGGGTCGGTGATCGCCACTTTCACCTGCAGCGTGTTCTTCTGGATGTCGGCCTCATGGACGACGCGGGTGATTTCGCCGTCGAACGTGCGATCGGGGAGGACGCCGACGACGATCTTCGACTTCTGACCGACGCCGACCTTCGCCGCGTCAGCGAGCGGGACGTCGACGCGGACCTGGAGTTTCTTCGGGTCGTAGAGACGAACGGCGTGGGCGGAGTGTTCCGGGTCCATGGCGAACGCGAGCTTGCTGCCGGGCTCGACGAGCCGCTGCATGACGATCCCATCAGATGGGGATCGAACCTCCATCCGTGACAGTCGCAGCTTCGCCTCGTCGCGCCGCGCCGTCGCGTCGGCGACGACGGCGGTCGCTTCTTCCAGCGCCTTGGCCTCGTCGATGCGCAGCCGCAGGTTCTCCTTCGCGGCTGCCAACTCGGCGTTCCGTTGGCGGAGTTGGGCTTCGAGGACGGGCCGCTGCGCCTCCTTGGCCTTGAGCGTGCCCTCCTGGGCGGCGAGCTGGAGCTTGGTCTGCACGACTTCCGTTTCCGTCGCGGCGTTCTGCTCGAACGAGCGCTGGTTGCGCTGGAGTCGATCGCGCAGCTCGTCGGCGCGGGCGGCCTCGGCGGTGACCTCCGCGGTGAGCTGCTGAAGCTCGGCCTTCGTTTCGGCGACCATTCCTTCGCCCGCGGCCACGGCGCGAGTGCGCTCGACGGGGTTGTCCCACTGCCGCTGCGCTGCGCGCAGTGTGGCCTCGTGCTGCTTCAACGCCGCTTCGGCGCGGGCGAGTGCGAGCCTGGCGTCATCATCCACGAGCCGCGCGACGATTTCGCCCGATTTGACCGGTTGACCCTCGAGGACGAGGACTTCCTTCACGACGCCGTCCGTCAGCGCCGAAACGGAGATCGTGTACGGCGCCGCCTCCACCCAACCGGGCGCTTGAACCGTTACCGCCCCGCCGCTCTCGGCGGTGGTCTTCACGACGACGGGAACGACGCGCACTTCCGTCGCGCTCGTCAGCACGTCGCCGACGACGTGCGACAGCAGCAGCAGCCCGGCGAGGAGGATGCCGGCGGGCAGCCAGACGTGCGTCTTCCACTTCAACGGCGGGCGCGGGATGCGCTCCGACGGCGGCGATGACGTCGCGGGCTGTAGCGCGTCGGCGCCTTCGCTGCCGTTGCGGCGAGACAGGACGCGGAGGTCGCGCTCGGGGGTTGCTTTGACTTCGGTCGCCATGCGACCTTTCGGGCGAGCGATCCTCGCCAAACGTTCGGCGCATCGCGCGCGAGATCAAGCGCACATGCACCGCAATGAGATTGCGGTGAGGGAACGGACAGCGGACGGGGTGAACTAAGCCCGCGGGGGGTGGAAGATCGCGCCTTGTGAGAGCGAGTCGTGCACCGCGGGCGTCATGGGCAGCATCGCGGCCAGGACTTCGAAGGCCGCGCGGGCGGCATGATCGACTTGAACGTTCGCGACATACCCACAGCACGGAAGGACGCACGGCTGATGGTCGCCGGTGTGTTTCGTGTTATCAGGCGTCTGGTGATTCGATGCAGCGGTGCCCGCCTTGCAGCACGTGCCGGCGTGACTGACAGACTCGCCGCACTGGTTCGCGCATTGAATGGCCGCGTAGGACGGCATCGCGAAGACGCTCAGGCACAGGAGGATGGCAAGGGTCGATCGAAACATACGGGCTGTCAGGAGAGAGTATACGCCGCGGAACGGGACCGGTAAAGCCGGTGTTTTCGGGCATGTTCCGGCGTTTCGGGCCGCTGCAAACGGTAATTGTGCCCCGCGTTGTCTTAAGTCGGACCGGCGGCGGATCGATCTCTGCATAGAGGTGCGATCCATGGACAACCAGCCGCAGAAAAAGCCCGCCGCGACTCCCGCCCCCGCTGCGCCGTCGAGCGAGCGTCGTGAGGGGACGGGTCCGAACCGCCGCGAGTCCGTCGTCGATCGGCGCAGCGGCCCGGATCGTCGTCAGGCGTCGGCCGAGGAGTCGGGCTACACCGGCCCCGAGCGTCGGGTGGCGGATCGACGGATCGACACCGGCCTGGAGCGTCGCCGCGGCCCCGGCCGCCGTCGCTCGGACGACCGCCGCAGCGCCGAAGAGGGCGAGATGAGCACCGAGCAGTTCGAGTTCGTGATGGCGATCGAGACGTACAAGAAGGTCAACAAGCGCCTCTACCCGACGTGGACGGAAGTGCTCGAAGTCGTCCGCCAGCTTGGCTACCGCAAGGTCGAGCACCGCAACATCACGCTCGACAACGTGCCGGAACCCGCGCTGAACAAGGTGGCGTAGGTTCAAAAAGCACGAAATCCGAAGCACGAAGCACGAAACAAATCAAAAGCACGAAGAACAAAAGCTCCAAACGGGAACTCCCCTGTTTGGAGCTTTCTTCTTTGAATTTGAGATTTGTTTCGGATTTCGTGCTTCGGATTTCGTGCTTCACCGCGCCGCGACTGGTTGCGTCGCAGGCCGCGTCGCGGGCAGCTTGTGCACCGATCCGATCTCGTCGTCGATGCGGCGGACCAGCGCCCAGTCGTCCTTGTAGCTTACGGGGACGAGCTTGTTGTACTTCGCCGACGCGAACTCGCGCTCGACGCCGGTCCCCTGCCACTGGAACGTCTCCATCGCCTGCCGCACCTTGGCGGCGAGCTCCGGCTTCAGGTTGCAGGTGTAGCCGAAGCCGGCGGTGGGGAAGCTCTCGGACTTGAAGATGGAGCGGAACTGGTTCGGCTGGATGTCCCCCGCCGCCACGGCGCGGCTCAGCATGTCGTTCGCCACGGCGGCGACCTCGTACTGCTTGTCGGCGATGCCCTTGATCGACTCGTTGTGACCGTTGGAATAGCGAATGCCGAAGTCGCGTCCCGGCGCGAGCGCGTGGTAGCTCTGCAGCAGCACGAGCGGCGCCTTGAAGCCGGAGTTGGACCCCGCCTCCGTCAGTGCCAGCTCGTGGCCCTTGATCTGGTCGGGCTTCTGGATCGGGCTGTCGGCGGGGACGATCAGCTCCATCTGGTACGCGGCGCCGGCGTCGCCCGCGAGCTTGGCGACGGGGACGAACCCCGCGACGTTCACCGCCATCGGCACGCTGCCCGTGTTGATGCCGCTCACGTGGAGCTTCCCGTCGCGCAGGGCGATGAGCTGCTCCTCGGTGCTCGTGGCCATGAGGTACTCGATGCGCTTGCCGGTCACCTTCGCGAGGTGGTCCATGAACTCTTTGAACGCCGTGCGATACTCCTCGGGGTTCTCCACGGCGACGTAGGAGAAGACGAGCACGTCGGGATCGACCTGCTGCGACGCGTCGGCCGGCGCGTCGGCGACGAGGTCGCCATCGGCGTCGGTGTAGCGCGCGTCGAGCCGGTTGTTCACCGGCGTCGCCAGCCCCACCGTGCGGAGCACGAGTTGCTCGTTCATCGCCTGGTTCTGCTGCCTGGGGATCTTGATCCACACCATCCACAGCACCGCCGCGATCGCCGCGACGGGCAGCACGACGGCGAGGAACAGCACCAGCGGGGAAGTGCGGTGACGGTGGGAGGTTTCGGTTGCGCCCATTCGGCGTTCCCTCATCTGACGACGAGCCGGCGATCGACGACGAAGGTGGATTGTACCGCCCTGAAGCAGAGAACCGCGAAAGGAAAGTTGACGGTGGCGGGGACCGTCCATCGACCGACAGATCATCGCCCGCCCTGAAGATCGGCGATCGCCGCCTTCCACACGTCGGCCGTCCCGAGAGTGACCGCCCTATCCACCCCGAGGTTCTCAAGCAGGAGAGCCAACATGATCATGCGTTGCTTGTTGCTCCAGAACAGCCTGCATGATCACCAGGAAATACAAACCGCTGTCGACTGCGCCCAATGTGTGATACGCAAGGACGGCGCAAGTGATTTCAGCGGGAATGAGCACGGCGAAGAGCAACAGCGGCAGACGGAGGCAGGGCCAACTCAACTTCGGCCGGCGAGCCGGCGGCGGCGGGCTGTAGTCAAGGGCGTGCGGCATCATGCACCGACGCGACGAAGAACGACTTCCTCGTTGGGGTGCACCTTGATCACCTTCACGCTGCTTGGTTGCGAGGGGCCCTCGATGCCCGCCTCTTTGAGCAGCCTTGTCAGGTATCCGACGATGTGCGTTCGCGCCGTCCGCTCCTCTAAGTCGCCGTTCTTTGCCAACGCCTTGATGCCCTTCTCCAGCGCGCGCCAGATTTCGTCCTTCTCAAAGGCACGGTATGGATGGTTTCGGCTCATGGCTTCTTGTTCCTGTTCTTCGGTCCGGCAGGCCACAACTGAGTGCCGTCAAAGCGTATCTCACGAATTTTTGCGCCGCGAGAGTCCGAGACGTCCCAGTGATCCTTGTGAAGGCGATCCAGCCGCCAGGTGTCGCCGTCTGGATCGCGAAACCCTTGCGATCCGCGTAATCGAGCCCATCCTACCCCAAAACCAGGAGGAGTCATGCCCGACGCTTAACCGATCGCAATGACAGCGACAAGCTACGCCTACTCCACCGTCACGCTCTTCGCCAGGTTCCGCGGCTTGTCCACGTTGCACCCGCGGGCGACGGCGGCGTGGTAGGCGAGCAACTGAAGCGGCACGACGCTCAGCAGCGGCTGGAGCGGCTCGAGCGTGTCGGGGACGTAGACGACGTGGTCGCTGTAGCGGCGGATGCCCGTATCGCCCTCCGTGGCGACGGCGATGATCCGCCCCCCGCGGGCGCGGACCTCTTCGATGTTGCTGATCACCTTGTCGTACTGGCTGCCCTTCGTCGCGATGAACACCACGGGCATCCCCTCCGTGATCAGCGCGATCGGCCCGTGCTTCATCTCGGCGGCGGGCATGCCCTCGGCGTGGATGTAGCTGATCTCCTTCAGCTTCAACGCGCCCTCGAGCGCAACCGGGTAGTGATACCCGCGGCCGAGGAACAACCAGTTCTCGCGGTCGATAAACTGCTTGGCGATCTCGCGAACGAGGTCGCTCTGCTGGAGCACTTTCTCCATCTGCTCGGGGATTGCGCACAATCCGTCGATCAGTTCCTGCGTCTGCGACTGGCTCGTGAACTTGCGCCGGCCTAGGTACAGGGCGAGCAGCGTGAGCGTGACGCACTGGTTGGTGAATGCCTTCGTGCTGGCGACGCCGATCTCGGGGCCGGCGTGGATGTAGATGCCGCCATCGACCTCGCGGGCGATCGTGCTGCCGACGACGTTGACGATGCCGATCGCCAGCGCGCCCTTCTCCTTCGCCTCGCGGAGGGCCGCGAGCGTGTCGGCCGTCTCACCGGACTGGCTGATGGCGACGACGACGGTGTTCTCCTCGACCAGCGGATTGCGGTAGCGGAACTCGCTGGCGTAGGTCGTCTCCGTCACGACCTTCGCGAGGTCTTCCATGAGATAGTCGCCGACGAGCCCCGCGTGCCACGCCGTGCCCTGGCCGGTGAGGATGAAGCGGCGGGCGCGGACGAGCTCTTTCGTGTAGTTCGCCAGCCCGCCGAACGTGATCCGGCCCTCGCGCTGGTCCACGCGCCCGCGGAGGCAGTTCCGCACGGCGTTGGGCTGCTCGAAGATCTCCTTGAGCATGTAGTGCTCGTAATCGCCCAGCTCGTACTCCTCGAGCTTGTGCTCCAACTGGCTGATGACGGGCGACACGTCGATGTCATCGATCGTCGTCGTGCGGAAACTCTGTGGCTTGAGCACGGCCATCTCGTTGTCGTTCAGGTAAATGACCTGCGTCGTGTGCTCGACGATGGCGCTGGCGTCGGAGGCGACGACGTACTCCGCATCACCCACACCGATGATCAACGGCGAGCCCTTGCGCGCGACGACGAGGGTGTCCGGCTCGTCCTTGCACAGCACGGCGATGCCGTAAGTGCCCTCGACTTCGTGGAGGGCCGCCTGCACGGCGCGCTGCAGGAGCGACGCGCCCGGAGGGAGGTGGTTGCGCGCCTGGAGGTCGGCGTAGAGGTCGCCGATCAGCACGGCGAGGACTTCCGTGTCGGTCTGGCTGGCGAACGTGTGGCCCTTCTCGGTGAGGAACTTCTTGAGGGCGGCGTAGTTCTCGATGATGCCGTTGTGGACGAGGGCGATCTTGCCGGTGTTGTCGGTGTGGGGGTGGGCGTTGATCTCGTTGGGCGCCCCGTGCGTCGCCCAGCGCGTATGGGCCATGCCGATGGTCGCCGCGGGGACGGGATGCGTGGTCGCCAGCGCGTTCTCAAGGACGCTGATCCGCCCCACCGCGCGACGAACGTGCAGGCCGCCCCGCTCGTCGATCACCGCGATGCCCGCGGAGTCATAGCCGCGGTACTCGAGGCGCTTGAGGCCCTCGATCAACAACGGTTGGGCGATCTTCTTGCCGACGTACGCGACGATCCCGCACATGAGGTGGCTCCGTTTCGCTCGCTCTCTTCAACTTCCGCTTTCGATGGGCCCCATGCCCGCGCGGCGCGCCCGCGACACGGGCGCGATCGAACGGCTGAGTCTATGACCGGTTATCGGACCCGCAAAGCGGTCCGCTGCACCAATCTGTTAAAACCATCGGCGTTATCAGGAGATACGTTTGGCGGCGGGTGGAAGATTCGACCTCACGCGGGGAAGAAGGCGCGCATTGGCGATGCGCGAATGCTCGACTTCATCCGACAGTTCGCGATCAAATGGCGGTGGCCACCAGCAGAACCTATCCGCTCGCAGCGGTGGTGGACGGGACGCTCGCGCGAAAGGTACAAGGCGCGGAGGCGCAAGACGTGCCTATTCCTTACGGCGCCGGCGCGGCATCATCGCGAGCCCGCCGACCGCGAGCAGCGCCAGACCCGTGGGCTCGGGTACCGGCGAGAGGATGTAAGGCATGTTCACGCCGTCAAGCAGCGTGCCTTGCCCACGGATGTGACCGAAGTCGGACATCTCAATCGCGCTGGTCAACGCCTGCCAACCGCTTGCCGGCAAGCCATCCTCGACCAACGTGCCCAAGTCGTGGAATCGCTCTGCGGGAAGCTGGTTGAAGTCCCAAAGAAACGCTCGGTTGCCCACCGTCGCGCCACCGCTATAGAGCGTGTAAAAGCCGAGGGCGATCCCGTTGTCGGTAAGGAAGCTGATGTTCGTGTTGGCGAACCCGTCGGTGCGGGTCGAGAACACGAGCTCGAACGTCTGATCGAGCGTGTCATCGTAGAACCAGCCGGACTGACCCAAGCTAGCGGCGGACACCGCGTCAAAGCGCGACGAGACGCCAGTCGCCTGACCTTCGTCATTGAGGAACGAAACCGTGCTGGACTGAAAATCATCGCTGCCGGGATGGCGCGTGTGCAGGTTATCGAAGAGGCCGATGCGCGTCGTGGTCGCCCCGTCAGAAACCCACGCCGTCGAGCCCCAGGCGATCGTTTCGCCGCTGCGGTAACGGGTCGACTGACCGATGACCTCCCCATCATCGTTGATGGCGGTGACGCTGCTGGTCTGGTTCTCATCGCTGCCCCGCGTGTGGGTGTCATCGAAGAAACCGATGCGCGTCGAGGAACCCTCACGGAACACCCACGCCGACGTTCCCGCCGCCACGTTGGCGCCGGTAAATCGGCTGGAGGTGCCGGCCGCGTTGCCGGCGAGGTTCAACTGCGTGGCGCTGCTGGATTGCAACCCGTTCGTGCCCGTGTGTTCGTCATCGGTGAGGCCGACACGCGTCGTACCCGTTGCCGAGTTGAAGACCCAGGCCGACTGACCGCTCGCGGTGCTCCCGAAGAAGCGCGTCGAGATGCCGCGCGCGTAACCGGCGTTGTTCAACTGTTGAACGGTGCTCGACTTCGCGCCAACGGCGCCGTTGCCCTGCGTATGATCGGTGTCGACGAGACCGATGACCTGCGTCGACCCGCCGCTGTGATACCACGCCGACTGGCCGAAGGCCGCGCCCGTCCCTGCCTGGTATCGATTGGCGTGTCCGACGACCTCGGTGATGTCGTCCTCGGTGTTGTTCAGCGCGAACACGGAGCTGACCCGAGTGCCGTCGGTCGACTTCGTGTGCTCGTCGTCAACCAGACCAATGTTTGACGTGGTGCCGTCCGCCGTCCGCAGCCACGCCGACTGGCCGAGTTGCGTCGGGCCATCGTTGTATCGGTTAGAGACGCCCGCGGCGTCGCCCAGGTCGTTCAGGTGTCCGACCGTGCTGGATTGGAAAGTCGGGATCGACGCGGGTGTATCCTGGCGCGTATGCTCCGCGTCGAACAATCCGATTCGCGTCGTGGTGCCGCCCGTGTGGATGAACGCGGATTGGCCGAACGACGCGTTGACCTTGAATCGACCGGAATTTCCGACCACGTCGCCCAGCGCGTTCAGCTTGACGATGCTGCTGCTCTGCTGTCCGTCCGCGGTCGAATGCTCTCCGTCGATCAGGCCGATCCGGGTGCTGACACCGTTCACCGCAAGCCACGCCGATTGACCGGCTCCAACCCACTGGTTTCCCAGCGGATTCGTTGGTACGAATCGATAGCGAAGCGAGTCACCGACGGCGTGGCCGAGGTCGTTGAGCTGACGAACCGTGCTGGTCTGACTAACGTCATCGTTATCGACGTGCTCCGTGTCGTCGAACAGACCAAGGCGCGTTAAACCAACAGTCGGTTGAAAGAGCCAAGCGGTCTGCCCCGTCGCATTCTCGACACCATTCTCGTAACGGGTTTGATTGCCGATGACGAACCCCGTCGCGCTCATATCGGTGACGGCGCTGAAGCGCGACCCATTCAGTTGGGTGTGATTCACATCGGTGAAACCAAGCATCGTGATTTCGTAGGGGATGTGATCAGCACGGGCCGAGGCGCCGCCAAAGACCCCCGCCGCCGCGGCGAGTGCCGCAGCGCATGAGATCGTGGCCTTTGCGAGTGCGGGATGGGCGCGACGGGAAGAGCGAGCAATGCTGTGCGTCACAGATGAAATCCCTCCGCCGTGCCGAGGCGGGTCAGTCGGTACAACAACACGTCAAGTCGAACCAGAGAGACGGCGCAGTGCCACAGTGCCTCCGAGCCCCGCGCCGTGGCCCGAACTGTACCTCCAAAACGCCATCCCGGCAACGGAATTCTCATCCCCGGCACGATCGTTTTCGGCCCCGTCTCACCCCCGTTACGTGATGGAAACCGCAGAGTTCTCCGAGATTTACAATCTTTGCCCGCGCCCATGGCTGGGGCCGCTTCGATTCCCTCCCCCCGACGGGCGGCGAAGGGTGTCTAAACCATCAGAAACCGCCTATCCTTCCCACGACACACATGGACCTGTTTCGCGACGTCCGCCAGAAGAACCTCGATCGCGTCGCTCCCCTTGCCGTCCGGATGCGACCCCGCACGCTCGACGAATTCGTCGGCCAGACGCATTTCCTCGGCCCAGGCAAACTCCTCCGGCGAATGCTCGAGGCGGACCGCCTCACCAGCGTCATCTTCTACGGCCCACCGGGCACCGGCAAGACCACCCTCGCCCAGCTCATCGCCGGCTACACGAAGAGCCACTTCGAGCAGGTCAACGCCGCCGCCGTCGGGGTGAAGGAAGTCCGCAAGATCCTGGACGACGCGAAGGATCGCCTCGGCAACGCCGGCCTGCGCACGGTTCTGTTCCTCGACGAGATCCACCGCTTCAACCGCGCGCAGCAGGACATCCTGCTGCCGGACGTCGAGGCCGGGTTCGTGCTGCTCGTCGGCGCGACGACGGAAAACCCGTTCTTCGCGGTGAACTCCCCGCTGATCAGCCGCAGCCAGATCTTCCAGTTCTCGCCGATCAGCGAGGAGGACATCCGCCAGCTCGTCCGCCGCGCGATCGCGGATGAGCAGCGCGGGTTCGGGAAGCTGCCGATCAAGATCGATGACGAGGCGGTCGATCTGTGGGCGACGAAGTCCGATGGCGATGCGCGACGCGCGCTGATGGCGCTGGAAGTCGCGGTCCTATCGCTTCAGAAGGAGCATTCTGCTCGTGGCATGGGCGTCTCGCCCGAGCATTCAGGAAAGAAGCT
>JBAUGM010000141.1:0-15205 GCA_049679725.1 Tepidisphaeraceae bacterium | reverse complement strand
CCCCCCCCTACGGATCAATCAAACGCCCCGCGAATCCCGTAGATCGCCTCATACATCTGCCGCAGGAACTGGGCGAAGAAGAAGTTGAGGACGATGATGGCGATGAAGCTCTGCACGAAGCTCTCCGTGCACGCCCGGCCGACACCGGATGCGCCGCTGCCGCAGGTGAAGCCCTTGTAGCAGCTGATCAACCCGATGGCGGCGCCGAAGAAGATGCTCTTGAAGACGCCCTCCATGACCTGCCACGTCTCGACGCCCTTGGCGACGTGGAACCAGTACGGCCCCGTCGCGATGCCGAGGAATTGCGTCGAGATCATCCACCCGCCCATCACGCCCATGATGTCGCTGTAGATGGTCAGGATCGGCGTGAGCAGGACGCACGCGACGAAGCGGGGGACGACGAGGTAGCGAATCGGGTCGGCCCCCATGACGCGCAGCGCATCGAGCTGCTCGGTGACGTTCATCGTCCCCAGCTCGGCCGTGAGCGCGCCGCCGATGCGTCCCGCGAGCATGACCGCCGCCAGCACGGGGCCGATCTGCTTCACGACCGACAGCGTGATGACGCTGCCCATGCGCTCTTCCTGTCCGATCGTGCGGAACGTCGTGTACGACTCGATCGCCATCACCATGCCGATGAACCCGCCGGTGACCGCGACGACGGGCACGGAGCGCACGCCCACCTCGTACATTTGCGGGAAGAGCAGCCGGAGCGTCTTCCAGCGCAGGCCGGACGTGAAGAGCCACATGAACGTGCGGAAGCTGAAGATGCAGAAGTCGCCGAACGACGCCAGCGCGTTGTTGGTGTTGCGCCCGACCTGCTCGATCATCGCGATGGCCATGGCGGGGGATGATAAAGACGGAATGACCAATGACCAAATCGCAATGACCGAAACGTGGTCATTGAGGCTTGGTCATTGGTGCTTCCTCCCCTCGGGCTTGCGCATGATGAACAGGTAGTTGAAACCGCGCAGGAAGAAGTTCCCCTCCTCCGCCGCCTTACGGTAGTTGCCCATCTCCAGCGTCTTGTTGTGGCGGACGACGGAGACGATGTCGACCGGCTCCAATCCCGCTTGGCGCAGGCGTTCGAACAGCTCGAAGCCGAGCGGGTAGAAGCCCTGCCCCTTCACGAACGAGTCGCTCACGTACAGGGCCATGTGCTTGCCGGGCTTCAGGACGCGGACGATCTCGGTAATGACCTGTTCCATTGCGCGGTAGTAGTCGCCGTCGGCGGCGTCGAGCTTGCCGATGTCGCGCGGGTCGGGGCCGTAGTCGAGGTGGGTCGAGTAGGGCGGGTCGATGAAGACGAAGTCGGCCTTGTTCGTCAGTTCGGGCGGGAGCTTGCGGGCGTCGACGCGGAAGATGTCCTTGCGCGTCGGGTGGACGTCGTAGCCGAGGGCCTTGCGGTTGAGGTCACGTGCGACGTCGAGCGTCGTGCCGCTGCCGGCGCAGGGGTCGATGACGAGGTCCTTCTCCTGCGTGTAGCGCTGGAGGAGGTTCCAGATGATGTAGCTGGGCGTCGCCCCCTTGTAGCCGGGCCGGCCTTGTTGCTCGTCGCCGTAGTCTTGCGAGGGGTAGTCCCAGAGGGTCGTCGGTTGGATGCGGAGCGGGGGCTTCTTCTTCATGCGGTGGGCATTCTATGCGCGGGGGAGGATGATCATGAAGGGGGAGAGTGAAACGTGGACGGTGAAACGTGAAGACGTGAAACGTGGACGGTGAAACGTGAAGACGTGAAACGTGAAAACGGCGCAATGGCCTCTTCATCACGTTTCACGTCTTCACGTTTCACGCGCTGACGGTGTTGATCGGCTCACGCACGCCCGTAGATGTACTCGTTCAGGAAATGGATCGTCTGTTCCTGGTTCGTCGCGTGGAATGCGTTCACGTCTCCGATCGACACCACCCCGTGGAGCTTTCCGTCATCGTCGCACACCGGGACGTGGCGAACGCGCCGCGTCTTCATGATCGCGCTCACGTCGTCCAGGTCGGTGTTGGGCCCGCAGCAGACGACCTCCGTCGTCATCACGTCGCCCACCGTCACTTCCGCGACATTCTTCCCCTCCCCGATCACCCGGCGGAGCACGTCGCGCTCGGTGAAAATGCCGGCGACGTGGTCGCCCTGCATGACCATCAGGCAGCCGATCTTGTACTGGTTCATCCGATGGACGGCGTCGAGCACGTTCGCGTCCGGGCTGATGGAATGGATGGTGTCGCCTTTGGACATGATCACATCGAGGACGGTCGGCATGGGAGAACTCCTTGTGCGCGCGTCATGAAACGTCAACGTTGGCGGCCGCGGCGGAACGAGAAGTGGAATGCGGCGACTGAATTATGCCCGTGCGATCGAAGCGAACGCAACATTGTGAATAAATTCCCACAATCGTGAGCTGTCACTTGCGCTTGCGGCGTTTTCCGGAAACCGGTTCATCCAGATCGCTGAACTGGACCATGTGAGACAGCGCCACCGTCCTCCACCGCGTTGCGACACGTTCGCCCTCCTCGCTGCCGAACTCCGTCGGAAGCACGGCGCTCGACGGGCCGACGATCATCATTCCGGGCTCCGTCACCGGAATCGCCGATCCATCCGACAGGTGGATCCGAAACCCGCGGAACGGGCGATCGTTTACGCGATTCAGAAGGTCTTTGACGCGCATGATGCGAATTATACCCGATTCTTCGGCAGCAATCGTCGCGGCGCTTTGACAATGGACCACGGACAACTGACAACGGACGACGATATGCCCTCCATGCCCGTCATCGCGATCGTCGGCCGGCCCAACGTCGGCAAGAGCAGCCTCCTCAACGCGCTGGTTGGGAAGCGCATCAGCATCGTGCAGGATTTGCCGGGTGTGACGCGCGACCGGGTCATGATGCCGCTGGAGATCGACGGGCGGTACGTCGAGCTGGTCGACACCGGCGGCTACGGGTTCATCGACGACCAGGGGCTGACGGAGCACATCCGCCACCAGATCGAGATCGCGATGACACGAGCGGATCTCGTGCTGTTCATCGTGGACACCGAGGCGGGCCTGACCGGCGGCGACGAGCAGATCGCGGCCCTCCTGCGCCGCCAGAGCATCAAGACCGTCCTCATCGCCAACAAGACCGATGGCCCCAAGGCCGACCCGGCGCTGGGCGACTTCGCCCGGCTCGGATTGGGCACGCCGGTGGGCGTGTCGGCCCTGCGCGACCGCAACCTCGACCAGGTCGTGAACGCGATCCGCAAGAACGTCGACCTGACCGACGCCCCGACCGAGCTGCCGCAGCCGCAGATGCTCGTGGCGATCGTCGGCAAGCGCAACGCCGGCAAGAGCACGCTCGTCAACGCGATCGCCAGGCACTACGAGGGCGATCCCGAGCGCGTCATCGTCTCCGAAGTCCCCGGCACGACGCGCGACAGCATCGACGTCCGCTTCGAGAAGGACGGCAAGACGATGGTCGTCATCGATACGGCCGGCGTCCGCAAGAAGCGGCACATGGCGACGAACGACATCGAGTTCTATTCGTTCCATCGCGCCCAGCGCTCCATTCGCCGGGCGGACGTCGTGCTCATGCTGATCGACGGGACTGAACCGGTGAGCGAGCCGGACAAGAAGCTGGCGCAGTACATCGCCGAGCAGCACAAGGCGGTCATCCTCGTCATCAACAAGTGGGACCTCGCCCGACAGCGCATCCGCGCGCAGCGCAAGCAGGATGAGGACAAGTTCCGCGACGAGGACGTGATGGAGGAGTTCGGCGAGTACCTCGGCCAGGAACTCCAGCACCTCAACTACGCGCCGATCGCTTTCATCACTGCCAAGGAAGGGAAGAACGTCCAACAGGTGCTCGATCTTTCACAAAACCTGTTCAAGCAGTCGCACGAGCGCTTGACGACGGGGCACCTCAACAAAGTCGTGCGCGCGATCCTCGACCAGCAGCACCCCAGCTCCCCGACGGGCCGGCGCGCCAAGGTCTTCTACGCGACGCAGACCGACGTGGCGCCGCCGACGATCGTGCTGTTCGTGAACAATCCGCAGTACGTGAACGAGAACTACCAGCGGTTCATGATCAACCGCTTCCGCGAGATGCTGCCGTTCGCGGAGGTGCCCATTCGGCTCGTCATTCGCGGGCGCGTGAAGGGTGTGGGAGAGGACGCGTTGTCCGATGTGGGGGAGACGAAGCGCCCCACGCAGCGCGCCCCCAAAGCGAAGGCGCAAACGCGTCGACGGTCGGGCGCGGGGAGCGCGAAACCGCACCCGAAGAAGTCGTCACATCGAGGACCGGCGCGGGGGACGCGACCGAAGTAACGATCGCGCGCGACGCGGACGAACCTCCGAAAAAGCCCAGGCCTTAAGGCCTGGGCTTCTGCGGAAAACGGAAGGCGCGCCCATCAACCCGCAGAACTGGGAGCGGTTTCTTCCGTCGGAAGCGTTGCAGGCCCGACGATCATGCGCCCATTGCACGCGAAGAGGATCAGGTTCTTCATGAGCGACTGCGCGTACGTGTGGTCGTACCCGATGATCCCCCACGTGCTCGTCCCGAGCAGTCCGCTCACCACGTCGAGGCGGCTCGAAATGATCCACCCCTTGCCCACGCCGATGACCTGCATCGGCGGGATCTTGTTCTCGAGCACCTCCACCGCGTAGACGCGCGCCAGCGGCCGGCTGATGTCGTCCATCCCCTCGCCCGTGCCCGTGACGAAGCGATCCTTCTCGGTGACGTCGCGCGGCAGCACGTCGGGGAAGGCGGCCTGCGCGACGTCGCGTTGCAGCGCAAGCGCGAGCTCCTGTGACCCGCCGCAGGGGTCGAGGAAGAGCATGCCGCCGCCGCGGACGTAAGCGCGGATGGACTGCAACTCGGCCTCGCTCGGCTTCCACGTGGCGCTGCTCGTCAGGTGCGCGAACGGCGTGGCGTTGCGGTTCAGCTTGGCGACGTCCGTGTCGACGACGCTCAGCGCGACGTTCGTCTCCCGGCGGAACCATCGCGCCATCCGCCCCCACGCCGCGGGCTCGGGGTTCCACGCGCCCGAATGCTTCACGCGGGCGATCGCGAACGTGCCCAGCGGCTCGCCCGGCGTTTCCGGCACGGCCGGCGTGTCGAGCCGGTTGCGCAGCACACCCTTGCCGGTCGCGTAGACGAACACGTTCGCGCCCATCTGGAACGGGATGGGCCGGATCTTCGGCAGCCGGTTCTGCCACGTCGACGAGAGGTCTTCCGTCGAGTGAATCATGAGCATGCGCGTCGCGCTGCTCAGCCCGCGCAGCGGCGGTCGCTTGCCGGTCATCTTGTAGACCATCGAATAGACGTCGTGCTCCGGCGAGAGGTCGCGCATCTCGTACTCCGGGAACAACTGCTTCGCCAAGGCGTCGACGAACTTCGTGAACGTGATGCTGCCGGCGTCGGCGTTGGTCAGCAGCAGGCCGCCGTTCTCGATGTAGAGTCGGATCTGCTTGAGGTTGTCGTCCGACAGCTCAACCGGGCCGTGGCTGGCGAGGTAGAGGACTGGGCTGTCCATCCAGTCGATCCACCCGTCGGCCAGGTTCGCGACCTGCCAGTTCACGGGGCGCTCGATGGTGTCGTAGAGGAAGTCGGAGAGCTTGGCGACGTCGCGCGGGCGATTGGCCCAGGCGCCGTCGAAGCGGAGCTTGTTCATGGAGATCGGGTGCCGCCCGCGCGCCAGGAAGAGGATGCGGAACGACGTTTCCGGCAGCGCGCCGTCGGAGCCGCCCCACGACCCGTCGGCCGCGTGCGACGCGAGGACGCGATGGGCATGGACGCGGAACCAGTCGTGCTTCCCGAACCGCTTGAAGCCGGATGCCAATCCGGCGCGCTCCAGGCCGTACAACGCGTATCCTTCGTGCCCGCTGACGTTGAGGGCGTTGTCGCCGGTGGCGAGCCAGTCGAGCGCGCGCTGAATCGCGGGCCTGAACGGCGCTCGGTCGACGCCCTCGGCGTTGCGCGTGGCCGCGAGCATGTCGCCGGCGACGAACAGCGAGGTCAGCCCGCCCGCCGTCATTGTTAGGGTCGCGGCGCCGTTGGCCGTGTAGCCCCACGCGCCGCTGGGGAGTTGCTGCTCGCCCCAGTGCTTCTCGATCTCCTCCCAGTACGAGTTCGGCACGCTCAGCCCCGCGTCCGCAGCGCCCCAGACCCCCAGCGCACCGTACTGCGAATTGGAGTTGTCATAGGCGCGGGCGGCGCGCTCCTCTTTGGTCTTGGGCGCCCAGTAGTAATACGCGCCGCCCATCGACGACTTGATCAGCCAGTCAAGGTCGGCCGTGAGCGTTTGACGGTCCACCTTGCGGTCGTGGACCGCCAGCGCGAGCGAGCGGATCGCGCGGGCGTAGGTCGCGCGGCCCTCGTTCATCGGGTACTTCTTCATCCGTTCGATGAGCCCGGGCATGAGGTCGCCCGACATGTTCAGCCGCTCGTCCGTCGTTGACAGCCCCGCGTGCAGCAGCGCGAGCACGCACAGCGCGAAGCGCCCCTCCCGCTGGTCGTCGGCGGCGGCGTTGAACACCGCGGGCTCGACCTGGCCGATGAGGTAGGTCACGCCGCGCACGATCGCGTCGTTGATCGCTTTGTCAGTCACGGTGCCGGCGGGGTCTTCGTAACGCTTAGGGTGCAGCGCGGGAGCGAACTCGATCGCGGGCACGACCGGCACGGTTGTGGTCGGCACGGTTGTCGCCGGCGAGGGGACGTTCGTGGGCGCGGCCGGCGCGCTCGGCGCTGGCGTCGTCTCCACACCAGCGGGAGTGGAGGTCGTCGGCGCCGGCGGCGGGGGGGTGCTCGTGGTCGAAGAGGTCGTCGCGGCGCTCCGGGCGGCGAAGACTTCCTTCGCCTTCTCCGCGGTGTAATAGACGAGGGCGAACGCACCGAGGAAGCAGAGGATCACCGCGGCTGTGATGATCGCCGGCTTCACCCACTTCGTGTTCACCGGGCGCAGTGGCTCGACGTACGGCAGCGCCGACTCCGTGGCGAGCTCGTCCGCGGCGCCATTCATCCTGCGTGGCGCCGGCGCATCAGCGTCCGATGAGCTTGAGTCCGGTCGCGACTTCTTCGCCGTCAACGGCGGCACGAGCGTGGCGATCCGCCGGTTGCATTCGGGGCACCAACCGGGAAACGAGGGGATGCTGACGACCTTGCCGCAGGAAGGACACTCCACCGTCACGCGATGAACCTCCGATTGTCTCTGGAGTGTATTCGACGGGCGTCCTCGGGACGCGCCGCGACGGCGAAAATTTCTCGCCCTTGCGGCGAACTTGCGATGCGCGACGCCGTATCCCTTAAGACGCTCATCCGATGCTCATTCGGGAAACTCGATGGTGCGGCTTGACAAGAGGGTGGCGCAGGCGGCATAATCCTTCCCGGTTGGTTTGCCTCTGGCTTTGACCTTCCCCGGCGATCACTGGCTGTGGTGCTTGAACCGCAGCATGTAACAGTGAGCAGCCGAACGTTGCGAAACGACGCAACATCTAAAAGTTGATAGTCAGCAGCAACGGTCCTGAACCGGTCAAACGGTTCGGGCTTTCGCGTCGGCTGAGCCCGGTCAAACGGGACGCTGATGCGGCGGAAAAATCTTCTCCGACACCGGTTGACACCGGCAAACGAGACGCTAATATCCGCGACCCCTGAACGGGGAACACGACGACGGTAACGAAAGTCGCCACCGACGTTTGCAGTAAATTCTCGCCGAGCTCTGATGAGGCGTTTGGCGTAGAAAGAACCTTGCTCTTTGACAAGTGAATAGTCGGATAGCCGCGAGGATGTGGGTCCGGAAGCTCAGGTGTACTTGAGCGGTCCGGGCGATCCAAGTCGTGACTCTGCTGGATCGGGTTTGCCCGAGCTGGTGGGGAAGCGCAACCAAGATCTCAAGCATCTTCGTGGTGCACGCAAGTAAGTGATCTTCCTTGATCATTTTTTTGAGTAGCCATTCCTTCGCGGGAATGGCAGCCAGAAGTTGTTTGAGCCTTGCATTCGATTTTCAGTTAGCCATCGAGCTTGCTCGGTGTTTGATTGAAGTCGACTGACCCTTCATCCCTAGCCGGATGAGGGGCAGTAACAGCCATTCCAGCATGTCTTTGTTGGTTTGGTTTGGACAAACTCGTTTCGAGGATAAACGCGAGTCGTGAAAGTGTCAGTCTCCGTCAAGAAGCCCACGGCTCAGCCGTGGGTTTTCCACACGAAGCATCAGGAACGACTCGTGCCAAGAAATTCAATTGAAGAGTTTGATCCTGGCTCAGCCTGAACGCTGGCGGCGTGGCTAAGACATGCAAGTCGCACGGTGTAGCAATACACAGTGGCGAACGGGTGAGTAATGAATCGCTAATGTACCCCGGACTCTGGGATAGCTACCCGAAAGGGTAGGTAATACCAGATGAGACCACGATATCGCATGATGTTGTGCTCAAAGGTCCGCCGGTCTGGGAGCAGGCGATTTCGTATCAGCTAGTTGGTGAGGTAACGGCTCACCAAGGCGACGACGCGTAGCCGGACTGAGAGGTTGGCCGGCCACATTGGGACTGAGACACTGCCCAGACTCCTACGGGGGGCTGCAGTAACGAATCTTCCGCAATGCACGAAAGTGTGACGGAGCGACGCCGCGTGTAGGACGAAGCCCTTCGGGGTGTAAACTACTGTCAGGGGTTAGAAAGTTCTGATCAACCCCAGAGGAAGGCACGGCTAACTCTGTGCCAGCAGCCGCGGTAAGACAGAGGTGCCAAGCGTTAGGCGGAATCACTGGGCTTAAAGCGTGTGTAGGCGGATTTGTAAGTACCTTGTGAAATCCCACGGCTCAACCGTGGAACTGCTTGGTATACTGCTTATCTTGAGCCACTTAGGGGCTACCGGAACAAATGGTGGAGCGGTGAAATGCGTAGATATCATTTGGAACGCCAATGGTGAAAACAGGTAGCTGGGAGTGTGCTGACGCTGAGACACGAAAGCCAGGGGAGCGAACGGGATTAGATACCCCGGTAGTCCTGGCCGTAAACGATGTCGACTAGATCGTGGCAGCTCTGACGTTGTCATGGTCGAAGCAAAAGTGCTAAGTCGACCGCCTGGGAAGTACGGTCGCAAGGCTAAAACTCAAAGGAATTGACGGGGGCTCACACAAGCGGTGGAGCATGTGGTTCAATTCGAAGCAACGCGCAGAACCTTACCTGGGCTTGACATGCTAGGATTATCCCCATGAAAGTGGGGTAGGCCCTTCGGGGTACAACTAGTACAGGTGCTGCATGGCTGTCGTCAGCTCGTGTCGTGAGATGTCGGGTTAAGTCCCTTAACGAGCGAAACCTTTGCCCTTAGTTACCATCGGGTTATGCCGGGGACTCTAAGGGGACTGCCGGTGTCAAACCGGAGGAAGGTGGAGATGACGTCAAGTCCTCATGGCCTTTATGCCCAGGGCCACACACGTGCTACAATGGCGTCCACAAAGCGAACCGAGAGCGCAAGCTGGAGGAAATCGCACAAATGACGCCCCAGTTCAGATTGGAGGCTGCAACTCGCCTCCATGAAGTTGGAATCGCTAGTAATCGCGGATCAGCTACGCCGCGGTGAATGTGTTCCTGAGCCTTGTACACACCGCCCGTCAAGTCATGGGAGCCGGAAATAGCCGAAGTGGCCACACCACTGTGGTCCCTACGCTAGGTTCGGTGACTGGGACTAAGTCGTAACAAGGTAGCCGTAGGGGAACCTGCGGCTGGATCACCTCCTTTCTAAGGGATTAACTTAGAACGGTGGCAGAGCAATCTGTCATCGACCTGTCAGCACAGCCTCGTCTGACCCGCGGTTTTAACGAACCGTACGGTTGGGTACCCGGTGGCGACACCGGAAATGGCTTCCGACTATTCACTTGTCGAAGATCAACTCGACGAGAAAAGCCCGGATCGAAGGATCCGGGCTTTCTCTTTGCGCGCAGCTTTTCCGCTTGCGATGATCGGCGTCCAGCCCCTCGGGGTCGCTTGCCTACGTCTTCCGCGCGGCGTCGCCGGGTCGACCGACTGGCGGCCTGTTCCAGATGACGGGGGCGGCCGAGACGGTCGGGCGCGGATGTCGCGGCGGGGACAGGTCGATCGACCCGCCGGAGACGACGCGCAACACGTCCAGCGTTTGCTTCGACACCGCATCCCACGACGATCGACCGCGCGAGAAGGCGAGGGCGCCGGCGCGAAGGGTGGCCCGAAGCGCGCCATCCCGCGCCACTTCTTCGATCGCCGCGGCGGCGGCGGGGGCGTCGCCGGGCTTGAAAAGCATCACGTTTTCCCGATCGCGGAAGGCCGCCTCCAGATCGTCCGCCCGCGTCGTCAACACGGGCAACCCGTGGCTGGTCACCACCGCGTACGAGCTGTTGTTCAGTCGAATGCCCTGCGTGAAGGGCAAAATGCACGCATCGGCGGCGTGGAGGTAGCTTGATGCATCCTCGCCTTGGGGCTCGCAGTGACCGGTCCAGACCGTTCGATCTTCCAGACCTAGCTCGCGCACCCGGGCGCGAAGCCGATCGGGATAGGTCGGGTCGCGTTCCGCCAGGTTCGCCGGCGAGCCGCCGATCATCAGCAGGCGGAGGTTCGGCGTGGATCGCAGCGCGATGCCCGTGGCCTCGATCACCGTCTCGACCCCCTTCTCGGGGTAGAGGTAGCCGAAGTACGCGACGACGAAATCGCCGTCGCCGAAACCGAGCTTCATCCGCGTGCGCTGCCTCACGCTGCCGTCGGTGTCCTCAACGATCCGCAGCAGCGGCGGGGCGGGAATCACGACGGCCTTCTCCCGCACCTCCGCCCGGAACTTCGCCAGTGTCCTAAGGTGCGGTTCGCACAGCGCGATCACCGCGTCGCTCTCGCGGAGCAGCGTTCCGTATCGATATTCGATTCCCTTGGCCCCGGACATCAGCGACGCGAGTTTTCGGAACGCGCGGGTCAACGGCCGCTTCGGCTCCGCCCCGCCCGTGTTCTCGAACTGCACGACGACGCGCGGCCGCTTGCTCAGCCGCTCGCACATCGCCGGGAGGAACGTCACCATCGGATGGCGGTCGTAGATCCAGCCGAGGTAGATGAGCAGGACGACATCGGCCCGGCTGCGCGCCAACTCGCGCTGGAGGCGCGGCGCCTGACCCCATCCCCAGTGCTCCATCACATCGCGCAGCTTAAAGCCATCGGGCGCCGGGCGCGGCTCATCCATGCGGCTGGTGATGAGCGTGACGTCGCACCCCGCCTCCGCCAGGTGTCGGCAGAGCAGTGACGCGTGCGCGGCCTCGGGAGCCAGCGCGGGCGGATACATGCTGCAGATGACGGTGACGCGCAAGGCGGCTACCTCTGTGTGCGGACCACTTCGTGACAAACGACCGCGGCCGGATGCCCCGCGTTATGCGACTTTGGATCGCTCGATCCACGAGCGATGAATCTCGTTGAAGATGTCGGCCAGCGACTTGCTGATGTCCCACTTCGGGTAGTGGCTCTTGATCTTCGCCAGATCGCTGATGTAGCAGATGTGGTCGCCTTCGCGATTCTTGTCGACGTACTCGTGGACCATCCGCTTGCCCGAGACGTCTTCCGCCAGCTTGAATGCTTCGAGGATCGAGCAGCTGTTCCCGCGGCCGCCGCCGAGGTTGTACACCTCGCCGCAGCGGGGGTTCTCGATGAACGCGTGGATGAACCGCGCGACGTCGAGCGAGTGGATGTTGTCGCGGACCTGTTTGCCCTTGTAGCCGTAGACGCTGTACTTGCGGCCCTCGAGGTTGCACTTCACGAGATAGCTGAGAAACCCGTGCAACTCGACGCCGGAGTGGTTCGGGCCCGTCAGGCACCCGCCGCGCAGCGCGCACGAGCGCAGGCCGAAGTACCGGCCGTACTCCTGCACCATGACGTCGGCCGCGACCTTGCTGGCGCCGAACAGCGAGTGCTTGGACCGGTCGATGCGCATGTCCTCGCGCACGCCGGCGAAGTCTTCCTTGCGCGAGTATTCCCAGCGCGTGTCGAGTTCCTTCAGCGGGATCTCGTTCGGCGCGTCGCCGTAGACCTTGTTCGTGCTCATGTGCACGAAGATCGCCTCGGGGGCGTGGCGGCGCGTGGCCTCGAGCAGATTCATGGTGCCGACGGCGTTGGTGTCGAAGTCGTCGAACGGCATCTTGGCCGCGAGGTCGTGGCTCGGCTGGGCGGCGGTGTGGACGATCGCGTTGGGGCGGAGCGTTTCGATCAGCTTGAGGACGGCGTCGCGGTCGCGGATGTCCAACTCGTGGTGCTTGAACCCGCGGAGCGTCTGTTGAAGGCGCTGCTGGTTCCAGCGCGTGTCCCCGGCGGGTCCGAAGAACGTCGCGCGGCCGTTATTGTCTGCCCCGTTCACTTCCCAGCCCTGCTCGCGCGCGAAGTAGATGCAGACCTCCGACCCGATCAGCCCCGACGATCCCGTGACCAACAGCTTCTTCATCGCTCGTGTTCCCTTACTTGCTGCGCGTCTGGCTGACGTGTCTGGGGCGCTGGCCCGTGCGCGCCCGGAGGGGCGCGTGCGGCTGCCGTCTGTAGACTACCGTACAGACTTATCGGCTTGTTCGTCCGCGGCCTGAATTCAGCGGACTCGGCAGTCCGCGGCGCGCCGTGACGCCTCGATTATTGGAACCGCGCACGCGGGAAATGACCCACGCTGTGCTCCTGGACAATTGTACCCCCATGCCCGCCGCGCGTGCGCCGTTGAGGATTGTGCGCACGCGCATGCATGCGTGCGTGCACGCGACCGAATCAGAACCGCCGGTAGTGGTCGAACGTCCGCACGTCGTCGGACATCTTCTTCATGACGCAGGCGTTGTGCGGCAGGAACGTCGTGCCGGACGCATCGGGGACGAGCCGGTTCTGCAGCACCCGCCGGCCGGCCATCAGGACGCGGTGCAGGGGTTGCGCGGGGCGGTGGGTCGGGTAGCGGATGAGTTGGTACGCGCGGTTGCGCAGGATGAAGCCGAGCACTTTGCGGATCGACGGCATCCACAGGTCGTCGATCACGACGTAAGCGCCGACGTTGAGCATCAGGTCGACGTAGAAGAAGTCGACCAGCGTGTGATCGAACGTGTGCATGCCATCGATGAACGCCAGGTCGAGCCGCAGTCCTTGCTCCCGTAGCCGCGGGAGCGCGTCGTGCGACGGCGCGTGATGGAACTGCACGAACCCGTCGAGGCCGGACTTCTTCAGATTGTTCAGGCCGATCGATCGGAAGCGCTGGTGTTGCCACGGGTCGATCGCCACGTGCGACCCGCCGCCCTTGTCCTGGTGGGCCTGACAGATGAACTGCGACGAGAGGCCGTAGCCCATGCCGACCTCGAGGGTGCGCGCGAGGCGCTCGTTCTTCACGAGGTCGTAGAGCAGTTGGCCCGTCTCGGCGGGCACGGCGCTGGGGAACGGGTTGACGAGGTTTCCCTCGGCGTCCTCGACGCGCCGCTCGGCGTAGATCTTTTGCAGCAGAGCGTTCATGCGCGCGTTACCCGATCCAATTATCGGCCCGTCGATGCAGCGGCTTCGCATCATTTCCGCACCGCGCTCGCCTCCACGACGCCCGGCAGGAAGCCGCCGATGGCCTGGCTGACGGGGTCGATCGTGATGAAGGCGCCGGGGTCCATCCCCTGAACGATCTTGATCATCTCCTTGCCGCGTTTGCGCGGCGCGACGGCGAAGAGCACGTGCAGCGCGCCGCCGCGGCCCTCGCCGGGGACGCTGGTCACGCCCACGCCCGCCTCGCGCAGCGCGTCGCGCAGCAGGACGGGTTTGTCGAGGCTGATCACGCGCATGATGATGTGCCCGGTCGCGATCCAGCGCTCGAGCGTGATGCCCAGCACCGCCCCCGCCGCGAATCCGGCGGCCCAGGCGATCATGCTCACCGGGTTATCGACGTACTTCATCGCGCGCGAGATCGCGAAGATCCAGACCAGCGATTCCAGGAACCCCAGCGCCGCCGACACGGGCCGGTTGCCGCGGATCGTGAAGATCACGCGCACCGTGCCGATGGAGACGTCGCAAATCCGCAGGCAGAAGATCATCAAGGCGATCAGAGCGGGGTTCATAGGCCGGAATATTAGACCAACGCGCCTTCCTGTGTAGCCGGTGAGCTTGCTCGCCGTAACAACCTCCCCACGGCGAGCAAGCTCGCCGGCTACACGGGTAGGTTACGCGTTCACACGACGGGCGAAGCGCGCGCCCTTTTCATTGGCGCGCCGATCGCCATAATGCGGGGCTCGACCGCCGTGCCACGCAAGTTTTTGATGAGGATTTACGCATGGGCCCGACCAACGTCGCCTTGGTCACGCTCTATCAAGCAGATCAACAGCTCCGGGAAGCCGAGGGACGGCTCGACGCCGCCACCAGGAACGTCCGCGTGCAGGAGCGCCGCACGAACGACCTCGCCGCGCGCATCCAGCAGGCCACGCAGGCGCTGCGCGAGCAGCAGTCCAGGGCCGCCAACCAGGAACTGGACCTTAAGTCGCGCGACGCGCACATCGAAAAGCTCCGCACCCAGCAGCAGAACGCGAAGAACAACAAGGAGTACCAGGCCTTCCTCATCGAGATCAACACGGCCAAGGTCGACAAGTCCAAGATCGAAGACGAGACGATGAAGACGATGGAGGCCGTCGAGAAAGGCGCCGCGGAGCTCAAGGAGCTCACGACGCAGCTCGAAGGGGAACGGTCCAAGCTCGCGCAGATGCAGACGGACATCGGCGCGACCGTCGCCCAACTCCAGTCCGAGATCGAATCGCTCAAGCCCGCGCGCGAGGCCGCGGCCAACACCGTGCCGAAGAAGGCGCTCGACGCGTTCAACCGCCTGGCCGAGCACCACGACGGCGAGGCGATGAGCGCGATCAGCAAGCCCGATCGCCGCCGCGAGGAGTACGCGTGCACGGCGTGCATGATGGACCTCGTCACCGACGTCTACAACAAGCTGCACACACGCGACGATCTGGTCTTCTGCCCGAGCTGCCGGCGGATCCTGTACATCCCCGACGACCTCCCGCCGGAGCTGGCGATCAAGGCGCGGCCGAAGCCGAAGGAAAACCAGGTCGCGAGCAGCGAGCCCACGGCGGGGCAGTGAAGAGGAATATGCACGGACGCAAGACAACCCTGATCGTCGCGGCCATGGTGGGGTGCAGCCTGAGCGGCTGCGTCGTTCAACAGCCGCAGCAACAGCAACCGCAACCGCAACCTGCGCAATCATCCGCAGTGCAAGCAGCGCGACCCGCGCCTGCGCGAGCCGAGGCGCCAGC